>NZ_JAHKRK010000573.1 GCF_019396355.1 Pseudonocardia nigra | reverse complement strand
CCGACCGCGCCAACATCGCCCACGCCCGACGAGACCTCCTCAACCGCGACGACGTCTTCACCGCGTACGGCATCTAACTGAATCCGACCAAACCGGACAAAGATCAACAACGCCGGGGCCCTGGCATCCCGGACGGGGTTTATGTCGACAACGGCTCCGCGTTCGTCGATGCCTGGCTGCTGCGGGCCTGCGCGACACTGGGGATCCGGCTGGTCCATTCCACCCCGGGCCGTCCGCAGGGCCGGGGGAAGATCGAACGGTTCTTGTGCGCCACGATGCGACCTGTCGCATCCCCGGCATAGCCGGGAGGAACTCGAAGGGAGGTTTCTGGGTCCAATGGCTGACCTGGAGCCGAAAGGTGAAGGGGACAAGAGCATGCCAGGACAACCAGTGACCGGGTCCAGACGTTTGGGACGGTGCACTGGGGGACCCGCGTGATATGGCGAAAGCTGGATTGCCTGAAGCCCAATCTCCAGAAGATGCAAGTTCACATCCGCCGGAAAGACGTCTGAAACCGGCGCCGGCTCTGCGACGACGTGGAAGTTCCGCCGACGCACCCTTCGGAGCCAGGAGCGATGCCCAATGAGGGCATTCAAGGAG
>NZ_JAHKRK010000572.1 GCF_019396355.1 Pseudonocardia nigra | reverse complement strand
ACGATCTCGTCGAGGACGTCCTGCACCGAGCGCTCCGACTGCAGGTCGCGCGCCAGCTCGCTGAGCTGGACCCCCCAGGTCCTCCCGCCCGGCGTAACGGCCGGAGTTGCGCTCGGACGGCTCACCGTACTCCGTGCCGTTCTCCCGTTGACTGTCCATCGCCGTACCCGTCCCTCCGTCGTGCGACCTCGGGGACCGCGTGACGCCTGCCCCCGCCGCCACCGCCGTGGATCCCGACGAACTGCGCGTTGGTCGCAACCCAACCGACAAACGGGCCGCTCGTCGGCCGATGGAGTCGCCCGACGCCCGGTATGCGGGGCGCGGGGCTGGACGGGATATGTGAAGCCGGTGGGCCCCCGTGGGGATCGAACCCACAACCCGCGGATTAAAGGCGCGGCGTCGTGGACGGTCACGTGCCTGCCGCTGGTCGACACGACGTCGCCCGTGTACCTGCTGCTTCTAATGGCACGTCGCGACGGACCGGGGTTCCGCAGCTGACCATTCGTCTAGACACGGAAAGTGGTACTTGACCTGCGGATACAGCTGATGGCCGCCCGGTGCCCGTGTGTCCAGGCGGAACTATCTCTGCAGGTCACAGCCACGGCGA
>NZ_JAHKRK010000571.1 GCF_019396355.1 Pseudonocardia nigra | reverse complement strand
AGAAAGCAAGAGACTCGGGTCGAGTGCCAGATAAGGACCTGTCGGAGAACGAACGCGAGGAACTGGAGCGGCTCCGCAAGGAGAACGCCACGCTACGGATGGAGCGTGAGTTCGCAAAAAAAGTAGCGACCTGGTTCGCGAAGGAACAGCCGTGAAGTACGCGGCGATCGCGGACTGGGCCGTTGACAAGCAGTACTCGGTCACGTTCATGTGCGCCCAGCTCGGGGTGGTTCGCCAGGGCTACTACCGGTGGCTGGCCGACGGGCCGTGCCAGCGCGAGCGCACCGACGCCGAGCTCACCGAGACGATCCACGAGGTCCACCGCGACCTGCACGGCCACCCCGGCGTGCGCCGGGTCTGGGCCGAGCTCGTCGTACGTGGGGTCCGGGTCGCCCGCAAGCGCGTCTGGCGCCTGATGCGCGCTGCCGGGCTGCGCGGACGCCATCCACGGCCCTGGAAGCGGACGACCCTCGCAGCTCAGCGGCCCATCGACGCACCGGACCTGATCGGGCAGGACTTCACCGCCCAGGCCCCCAACACCCGCTGGTGCGGCGACATCACCTACGTGCAGACCGTCGACGGCTGGGTCTACACCGCGACCGTGATCGACCTGC
>NZ_JAHKRK010000570.1:168-628 GCF_019396355.1 Pseudonocardia nigra | reverse complement strand
ATCAACCAGCACTCCCGGCAGCAAGGCAAGCACCCCGACCACCACGGCGTGTCGCACCGGGGCCGGGCCTCGCCTCGGCTGGATTAGCCGGTAAAAGGAGACACCACCTCCACCTACTTCGAGATCGCCGAGCCCGACACCTCCCTCGCCCGCGATGAACACGGCCACGTCCTCCCCGACCAAGATGGCAAGGACGGCAAGGACGGCAAGGACGGCAAGGTCGGCAAGGACGGCAAGGACGGCAAGGACGGCAAGGACGGCAAGGACGGCAAGGACGGCAAGGACGGCAAGGACGGCAAGGACGGCAAGGACGGCAAGGACGGCAAGGTCGGCAAGGTCGGCAAGGTCGGCAAGGTCGGCAAGGTCGGCAAGGTCGGCAAGGTCGGCAAGGTCGGCAAGGTCGGCAAGGTCGGCAAGGTCGGCAAGGTCGGCAAGGTCGGCAAGGTCGGCAAGGTCGGGG
>NZ_JAHKRK010000570.1:0-72 GCF_019396355.1 Pseudonocardia nigra | reverse complement strand
GGCAAGGACGAGGGTGTCGGGTTCCGGACCTACGGCAAGTCGAAGGACTCCCGCGACGACCTGCCCCAGATC
>NZ_JAHKRK010000569.1 GCF_019396355.1 Pseudonocardia nigra | reverse complement strand
TCGCCGACCGCGCCAACATCGCCCACGCCCGACGAGACCTCCTCAACCGCGACGACGTCTTCACCGCGTACGGCATCTAACTGAATCCGACCAAACCGGACAAAGATCAACAACGCCGGGGCCCTGCCTGTAATGGGGGTGGAGCGAAGGGGCCGGATCATCTGCGATTTGTTTGCACGAGCAACCGGGCCAGCCCGGGAGGAGACGCGTGGACAAGTCAGGTCCTTCGGGCAAGTCGTTCGAGATATCGAAGCAGCTCGTGTGGGAGGCGTACCAACGAGTCACGGCCAACAAGGGTGCGGCCGGGGTGGACGGGCAGTCCGTCGAGGACTTCGAGAAAGATCTTCGGGGTAACCTGTACAAGATTTGGAATCGGATGTCCTCGGGAACCTACTTTCCGCCTCCGGTCAGGGCGGTGGAGATACCCAAGCCGCATGGCGGCGGGACAAGGATCCTCGGGGTGCCGACTGTGGCGGATCGGATCGCGCAGACGGTGGTGGCGATGTAAACATTCAGCGGTGTGGTGGCATGGCGTGATCGCCGGTCGGCCGTTCGGCCTCCGGTGCGCTCGGCTCGGTGTCCGTGGTCAGGTGGGCGCGGGTAGTGCCGGCATCCAGGGGTGGCCGGTGA
>NZ_JAHKRK010000568.1 GCF_019396355.1 Pseudonocardia nigra | reverse complement strand
CGCAGCCCGGCGATCCGGTTGCCCTCGCTGGTGATGGTCGGGTCGTGCACGGCGGTGAACGCCTCGGCGGCGCGGATCGGGTTGTGGCTGAGTCGTTGGACGCCCAGCAGGCGCCTGTTGGCGGAGAAGCCGATCTCCCGCAGCGCGGGCAGATGGGTCAGCCGTTTCCGGATCTCGAAGTCGCCGGTGTCGTTGATCGTGGTCTCGGTCCGAAGCGCGCGTCCTTCCTTGTGGTACTGCTTGATCGAGGTGTGCTTGTAGTCGATATGCAGGCTCGGCGTGACGCCCTCGGTGAGGATCCGGGTCCGGAACCGCCCCGGGGTGGCTCGCGGTCCGCGCCGCATCAGGCGCCGGTCGAAGATCAAGCTGATCTGGTCGGGGCGGCCGGCATCAAGGTTGTCCCGGATGACCTGTTCGAAGAACACCCGCCCCGAGACGGGGCGGTCCAGCACCTGGGTCAGGGAGAACTCGGCCTGCAGGATCGAGCACTCATAGCGGTAGCCGGCGGCGCGGTCGGCGTCGGTGAACGGGTTGGGCAGGATGGCCAGCCACTTGTCCAGCAGCGCCTGGATCTCGACGGGGCCGAGCCGGTCGCAGATCACCTGCACCGCGGCCGGGTCGGCGCAGGCAGCGAAGCCGTTATCCAGGGCGGTG
>NZ_JAHKRK010000059.1 GCF_019396355.1 Pseudonocardia nigra | reverse complement strand
CTCGCCCGCGGCGGCCGAGGAGGCGCTGCGCGCCGCCGGCGTCGACCCGCTCGCCCGCGCGGAGACCCTGGCGGTGACCGACTTCGCAAGGATCGCCGCCGCCCGCCGATGAGCTCATGCTCCCCTTCTCGGCGCATGCGCCCCGTCGACGGGGCGCATCGGCCGAATCGGGGGGCATGAGCGAGGTGGGGCGCCGACGCGCCCGTGCGCGAGTCACGCCGGCCGCGGACGCACGTAGGGTTGTCTGGTGCTCGCCGCCGTTCCGCCCCCGGTCACCGTGCGCGTGCCGGCAAAGATCAACCTGCATCTTGCCGTCGGTGCGCTGCGCGAGGACGGGTTCCACGACCTCGTCACGGTGTTCCACGCGGTGAGCCTGTTCGACGAAGTGTCGGTCGCCCTCAGCGAGGCGCCGGGCATCGAGGTGCACGGCGAGGGCGTGTCCGAGGTGCCCGCCGACGAGACGAACCTCGCGTGGCGGGCCGTCCAGCTGCTCGCCGAGCGCGCCGACCGCGACCCCGACGTGCGGCTCGTGCTGCGCAAGGGCATTCCGGTCGCCGGCGGGATGGCGGGCGGCAGTGCCGACGCGGCCGCCGCGCTCGTCGGCCTGTCGGCGCTGTGGAAGCTCGACCTCTCCCGCGACGATCTGTCCGAGCTCGCCGCCGAGCTGGGCAGCGACGTCACGTTCGCGCTCTACGGCGGCACCGCGGTCGGCACCGGCCGCGGTGAGCGGATCGTCCCGGTGCTCTCGAGGCACCCGCAGCACTGGGTGATCGCGCTGCACCGCGGTGGCCTGTCCACCCCAGCCGTGTTCCGCGAGCTCGACCGGCTCCGCGGCGACAGCACCCCACTGGAGCGCCCGGTCGAGCCGGTGCTGGAGGCGCTCGCGGGCGGCGACCCGAACCAACTCGCCCTGAGCCTGGGCAACGACCTGCAGGCCGCGGCCGTCAGCATGGTTCCGGAACTGCGGCGCACGCTGCGGGCCGGGGTCGCCGCCGGGGCGCTGGCCGGGCTCGTGTCCGGCTCGGGCCCGACGTGCGCGTTCCTGTGCTCGAGCGCGGAGGCGGCGATCGACGTGGCCACCGAGCTCGCCGGGGTGGGGGTGTGCCGCACGGTCCGCGTGGCGCACGGCCCGGTGCCCGGTGCCCGCGTGGTCGACCAGCACGAGCCACCCGGCGTCCCGCCCGTCCCGCCCACCTCGTGGCCGCCGGTGCGCGCCTGATGGCCGCTCAGAAGGGATCCATGCAGAACCTCGTCAACCTCGAGTCCGTCACGGCGCACGTCCCCGGCGACGCGTCGCGGGTGCTGCTCGACGCGGTGTCGCTCGGCGTCGAGCGCGGCGAGCGGGTGGGCGTCGTCGGGCTCAACGGCGGCGGGAAGACCACCCTCCTCGACATCATCACCGGCGAGCGCGAGCCCGACGGCGGCCGCGTCAGCCGGGTGGGCGGGCTGCGGCTCGCGCACCTCGCGCAGGGCGACGTGCTGCCGAAGGACGCCCGCGTCCGCGACGTCGTGCTCGCGGCCTGGGAGGGCGCGGCCGAGCACGAGTGGGCGGCGGACGCCAAGGTCCGTGACGTCCTCGAAGGGCTCGGCATCGGCGACCTGGACCGGCCGATCGAGGGGCTGTCCGGCGGGGAGAAGCGCCGGGTCGCGCTGGCGGCCGCGCTCGTCGGCGACCCCGACCTCGTCGTGCTCGACGAGCCCACCAACCACCTCGACGTCGAAGGCATCGGCTGGCTCGCGCAGCACCTGCTCGCCCGACGCTGCGGGGTCGTGGTCGTCACGCACGACCGCTGGTTCCTCGACGCGATCTGCACCCGTACCTGGGAGGTCGCGGGTGGGCGCGTGGAGAGCTACCTCGGCGGCTACGCCGACTGGGTCTACGCCCGTGCGGAGCGCGCCCGGCAGGCCGACGCCGCTGAGGCCCGCAGGCAGAACCTCGCGCGCAAGGAGCTGGCCTGGCTGCGCCGCGGCGCCCCCGCGCGCACGTCCAAGCCGCGGTTCCGGATCGAGGCCGCCGAGGCCCTGATCGCCGACGTGCCGCCGCCGCGCAACACGGTGGAGCTGCTCGGCTTCGCCACCAACCGGCTCGGCAGGACGGTGCTGGAGCTGGAGGACGTCACCGCGGTCGTGGCCGGGCGCACCCTGCTCGACCGCGTGACGTGGCGGATCGGACCCGGCGACCGCATCGGGATCGTCGGCGTCAACGGCTCGGGCAAGACCACCCTGCTGCGCACCCTCACCGGGGAGCGGCCGGTCGACGGCGGCCACGTCGTGCGCGGCACCACCGTGCAGCTCGCGGAGCTCACGCAGGAGCTGGTCGACCTGCCGCGGGACATGCGCGTTCTGGAGGCCACCGAGCAGGTCGCGAAGTACGTGCGGCTCGGGAAGCTGGAGCTCACGGCGTCGTCGGTGCTGGAGCGGCTGGGCTTCCCGGCGTCGCGGCAGTGGACGCCGGTGGGTGACCTGTCCGGCGGCGAGCGGCGCAGGCTGCAGCTCACCCGCCTGCTGATGGCCGAACCGAACGTCCTGCTGCTCGACGAGCCCACCAACGACCTGGACGTCGACACGCTCGCCCGCCTGGAGGACCTGCTCGACGGCTGGCCCGGCACGCTCATCGTGGTCAGCCACGACCGGTATCTGGTGGAGCGGGCGTGCGACACCGTCGTCGCGCTGCTCGGCGACGGGAAGATCACCCACCTGCCCGGCGGCATCGAGGAGTACCTGGAGCGGCGGGCGCGCGACGGCCAGATCGCCCCCGGGCTGGCCGCGACCCCGGCGCCCGCCGTCACCCGGCCGAAGACGTCCAATGCCGCGGAGCAGCGTGCCGCCCGCAAGGAGGCTGCCCGGCTGGAACGGCGGATGGAGACGCTGTCGGCCAAGGAGGAGAAGCTGCACGCGCAGCTCGCCGAGGCCGCCACCGACCCGGAGCGACTGATGGAGCTCGACCGCGAGCTCAAGGCGGTCGTCGCCGAGCGGGAGGCCGTGGAGCTGGACTGGTTGGCCGCCGCGGAGCTCGCCGAGGGCTGAGCCCGGCATCGGCTACGCCGGATGCGCGGGCCCGACGATCGTGAAGCTGTGCAGCAGGTCGTGCTCGGCCATCACCCGCTGCACCGTGGCACTGGGCGCCACCCGCAGGGAGATCGACCGGCCGCGGCAGATCCGGGCCACCCGCGCGAGGGGGTCGAGCGCGTCCGTATCGAACACGGACACGCCCGAGAGGTCGAGTACCACGACGCCGATCTCGTCGTCGAGGGCGCCCGCGACCGTGAGCACCGTCTGCCGGTGGACGGCCGCCGCCACGGGGGACTTCGCAGGGTTCATGCGAAGAGACTTGCCGCGCCGGTCCGTCCCGGAATCGGGTATCCCCCTGAGCTCGACCCTGAGATCACCCGTGAGGGGTGGATCCCTGGATCAGCCGATCGACGGACTCGGCGCGTCCCGAGCGCTTCTAGCGTCGGCGACATGGTTACCGGGGAAGCTCTCACGCGATCAGCGCCGCGCGCGCCCGCTCTGCCCACGTTCGCGCGCGGGCCCGTCCTGCTCGTGGCCGCGGCCGTGGGGGTACTGCTCACCGCGGTGAGCGGTCGGTACGGCTACTTCGGTGACGAGCTGTACTTCATCGCGGCCGGCAACCACCTGGACTGGGGCTACGCCGACCAGCCGCCGCTGGTGCCGTTGATCGCGCTGGCGATGGACGCGATCGCGCACGGTTCGGTAGCGGCGCTGCGGGTCCCGGCAACGCTGGCGACCATGGCCGGGGTCGTGCTCACGGCCCTGCTGACGCGCGAGTTCGGGGGCGGGCGGCGGGCTCAGCTCGTCGCGGCGGGTGCGTTCGCGGTGTCGCCGACGTTCCTCGCTACCGGGCACTTGCTGGCCACGTCCACGCTCGACCCGCCGCTGTGGATCGCCCTGACCTGGCTGCTCGTGCGGTGGGTCCGCACCCGCGCCGACGGTGCGCTGCTCGCGCGGGCGTGGTCACCGCGGCGGCGTTGCAGGTGAAGTTCCTCGTCGTGGGGTTCTGGGCCGTGGCGCTCGCCGCGGTGCTGGTGGCCGGCCCGCGGGAGATGCTGCGCCGGCCTGCGCTGTGGGCGGGCGGCGCGATCGCGGTGCTCGCGACCGTTCCGACGCTGCTGTGGCAGGCCGACAACGGATGGCCGCAGCTGGAGATGGGCCGAGTGGTCGCCGCGGAGAGCGTCTACGCGGGCGGGATGATCGGTTTCCTCCCGCTGGCGGTGTTCCTGACCGGGCTGCTGATCGGGTCGGTGCTCGCCGTGCACGGGACCGCGGCGCTGCTGCGTGACCGGGCGTACCGCTTCCTCGGGCTCACCGTGCTGGGTGTGGTGGTGCTGTTCCTCGTCACCGGCGGGCGCCCGTACTACGTCGCCGGGCTGTTCCCGCTGGTCTGGGCGGCGTCGGCGACCGCGATCGAGCGCCGCAGGCCCGCGGTGTGGTGGCGCTGGGTACCGACGTGGCCGGTGTACGCGCTGAGCACGCTCGTCGTGCTCGGGGTGCTGCACGTGCTGCCGATCAAGCCCGTGAGCGCGCACGCCGACCAGCCGCTGCAGATCGGCAACTTCCAGCGCGACGAGATCGGCTGGCCGGAGATGGTCGAGGACGTCGTGGCCGCGCACCGGGCCGCGCCGCCCGGAACCGTCGTCGTGGCGGGCAGCTACTGGACGGTGTCGGCGATCCAGCAGTACGCCCCCGACCTGCCGTCCTACAGCCCGCACCGCGGCGCCGCGTTCTTCGGGGCCCCGCCCGAGGACTCGGGAGCGGTGCTGCTGGTGGGCGACCCGTCGCCGCTGGTCCCGGCGTTCACCTCGGTGCGGCAGGTCGGCGCGCTCGGTAACGGCCAGCGCGTCGCGAACCTCACGCAGGGAACGCCGATCTTCCTGCTGGAGGGGCGGACGCGGCCGTGGGCCGAGCTGTGGCGGGAGACCCGCTCGATGTGAGCACCGCGCGACTCACGCGACGGTGAGGGCGGCCGCCAGATCCCGGGTGCGGCCCAGTAGGCGCGCCATGGCGATCGGGTCCATGTAGTCGTCGTAGCTGACGATCTCGCCGTCGCGCACGCGGATCACGCCGAGCGCGCGGAAGCGGTAGGGCCCGTCGATGCCGTGGGAGTGCCCGTGGTGCTCGATCTCCGCGACGACGACCTCCGGATCGTCGGTCTCCCGGACGACGGCGTCGACCCCGGCCATCTCCAGCATCCCGCGGCTGGTCGTGGCCGCCGCCTCGTGGAAGGCGCGGATGGCGTCACGGCCGTTCAGCTCGCGCGGCATCCCGGGCGGGGCGAACGGATACCGGAGAACGCCGTCGGCGGCGAAGAGGTCGGCGAACACGACCCCCTCCCCGGCGACCATGCGACGGACCTGCTCGACGACCTCACGGGGAGTGCGGCTCATGGTGCCCTCCTAGAATCGGAACGGTGACCCCGTTTCGACGATACGGAACGCTCGCCCCGGTTGGCAACCATGCCTGACCGGCCCCTGCGCGCCGACGCCCGCCGCAACCGCGACCGCGTGCTCGCCGCCGCCCGCGCGGCGTTCGGGGAGTCCGGCTACGGCGTGCCGCTCGACGAGATCGCCGCCAGGGCCGGGGTGGGGCCGGGGACCGTCTACCGGCATTTCCCGACCAAGGAGGCCCTGTTCGAGGCCGTCGCGCTCACCCGCGTGCAGGACCTCGTGGCCGACGTCCGGGAGCGCGCGGCCGCCGCCGACGTCGGTGCGGCCTTCGACGGCTTCCTGACCCGCCTCGCCGAGGAGGCGGTGGTCAAGCGCGACCTGCCCGACGCGCTCGCCGGCACCGGTGCCACCGGGATGGCCGAGACCGTCGCGGACCTGCACGAGGCGCTCGGTGCACTGCTCGACCGGGCCCAGCAGGCCGGCGCGGTGCGGCCGGACATCGGCGTGGCCGACCTCGTGGCGCTGTTCAAGGGCCTGCTGCATGTCGTGCGCGAGAGCGACGACCCCGGCCTGCACGGGCGCGTCCTGGCCGTGCTGCGCGACGGGCTGCGCCGACCATCGGAGGCGAGGATCCGACTTTCGACCGATACGCAGCGGGCGTCCGGTCGCTAGCGTTGTCGTCGTGCGGTCGGGTCGGGGGACCCGAGGGGAGCCCGCACCGGGGAATGACCGGCCCGCCGTCGCTCGACGGAGGCGACGGGCCGGTCGCCCGGATCGCGCGAACGGTAGCTTCGTATGAACGCACTGGCCGAACGGCCCGTTCCCGCAATTGGTTCAGAGTCTCAGCAGGCCGCGTTCCAGGGCCGCCGTCACCGCAGCGGTCCGGTCGTCTACGCCGAGCTTGCCGAACACGTGCACGAGGCGTGTCTTCACCGTCGCCTCGGAGATCGACAGCGAGCGGGCGATCGCGCGGTTGGTGAGCCGGGTCGGTGTGGCGGCGGTAGGCCGAGGTGAAGACCGCCATCGCCTCCTTCACCGTCATCCGGTTCGGCAGCGCGGCCTGCTGCAGCTGGATGCCGACGCGGTGGCGCACCTCGTCGGGATCGGTGGCCGGATCGAACCCCAGCACGCGGACCGTGCCGGAGTCGGGGCGGCGCAGCCCGGCGACGCACTCGACGGTGGTGGTCTTGCCGGCCCCGTTCGGGTCGAGCACGCCGAACACCTCGCCACGGCGCACCCGCAGCGAGAGGCCGGCCACGGCGACCGTGCCGCCGTAGGTCTTGCGCAGATCGTCGATCGCGACGACATCCGGGTCCATGCCTCGAGCCTCGCGGGCGCGAAGCTCGTTTCCATCGCTCGTGCCATCGGCGGCGGATCAACCGTTCGATGGAGCGCGGCCGGGGGCGGTGGCCGCGGTCAGGCCTTCCGGGCCCGGTAGGCGGCGACGGCGACCCGGTTGCCGCACGTGGTGCTGCAGAAGCGGCGGGAGCGGTTGCGCGACAGATCGACGACGATGCCGGCGCAGGACTCGTGGGCGCACACGGACAGGCGGCTCATCTCGTCGGCGCGGATCACGTCGGCCATCGCCACGGCGGTCTCGACCGCGATGCGGTCGGCGAGGGGTGCGGCGGAGTCGATGGTGTGCAGGTGGTAGTCCCAGCCGTCGTGGCGCACCAGCCGAGGGCTCGCGTCGTGGTCGGCGAGCATCCGGTTGACGATCTCCGCAGCGCGGTCGCGGTCACTGGTGAGGAGCTCGCGCAGGGGGCGGCGGAGCGCGCGGACCGACTCGAGCTCCGCCGAGTCGTGCGCTCGGGACCCGGCGTACCCGTGCTCGACGTAGAAGGCCTCGAGCTGCGCGAGCATCGTCATCGTGTCCGGCTCCTCCGCGGAGTTCACGAGCGCGACGGCCGCCAGCAGCGCCGCGTTGGTGTCATGCGCGAAAGTCATGTTGACAGCTTACATGGGCCTCCGCGCCGGCGGTCGCCTCCGTCCGGGCTGGGCTTCGCCGTGCTGTCCGCGTCGTCGTTCGGTCTGTCGGGCTCGCTGGCCCGCGGGCTCATGGACACCGGCTGGTCGGCCGCAGCGGCCGTCGCCGTGCGCATCCTGCTGGCCGCCGTCGTCCTCGCGCCGATCGCGGTCGTCCAGCTCCGCGGCCGCTGGCGGCTCGTGCGCCGCAACCTCCCGTTGATCACGACCTACGGGCTGCTCGCCGTGGCGGGCTGCCAGTTCGCCTACTTCAACGCCGTGGCGCACATGCAGGTCGGGGTTGCGCTGCTGATCGAGTACACCGCACCGGTCGCCGTGGTCGGGTGGCTGTGGCTCCGCCACGGTCAGCGCCCCGGCGGGTTGATCGTTCTCGGAGCGCTGATCGGGGCGACGGGGCTGGTGCTCGTCCTCGACCTGGTTGCCGGGACCCAGGTGAGCGCGGTCGGCATCGCCTGGGCGCTGGCCGCGATGGTGGGAGCGGCGTCCTACTTCGTGCTGTCCTCGCAGGAGGACAACGGGTTGCCGGCCACCGTGCTCGCGGCGGGCGGACTGCTGCTCGGCGGGGTCGCCCTGCTCCTCGTCGGTCTGCTGGGTCTCACACCGCTCGCCGTGTCGACCGACCGCGTCGCGTTCGCCGGGTTCGACCTGCCGTGGTGGGGCCCGGTACTGGCACTCGGCCTCGTCACCGCGGCCCTCGCCTACGTCACCGGGATCGCCGCCACCCGGCGGCTCGGCTCCCCGGCTCGCGTCCTTCGTGGCGCTGCTCGAGGTGCTCGCGGCGCTGGCCTTCGCATGGCTGCTGCTCGACGAGGCTCCGCGCGCGGTCCAGCTCGTCGGGGGCGCACTGATCCTCACCGGCGTCGTGCTGGTGAAGCTCGGCGACGGGCGGCGCACGGCCGGCCCGCCCCCCGAGCTCGGCGTCCCCGCGGTCAGCACGACGTCAGCGCGCTGACCGCCGACTGTCAGCGCCGCCCGGCAGCGTCGGGGGCATGGAATCCGTCATCCAGGTCGAGGGCCTGGTCAAGAACTTCGGGACGACGCGGGCGCTGGCCGGCGTCGACCTCGCCGCCCGGCCGGGGGCAGTCCTCGGGCTGCTGGGGCCCAACGGCTCCGGCAAGACCACCACCGTGCGGGTGCTCGCCACGCTGCTGCGTCCCGACGCCGGGCGGGCGCGCGTGCTGGGGCACGACGTCGTGGCGGACCCGGCGGCGGTACGCCGCCGGATCGGCCTCACCGAGCAGTACGCCGCCGTGGACGAGGCGCTCTCGGGCACCGACAACCTCGTGCTGGTCGGACGGCTGCTGGACATGCCCCGCCGGGCCGCCCGCGTCCGCGCCGCCGAGCTCGTGGAGCAGTTCGGGCTCGTGGAGGCGGCCGGGCGGCGGGTGCGCACCTACTCGGGCGGGATGCGGCGCAGGCTGGACCTCGCCGTGAGCCTCATCGGGCGCCCCGACGTGCTGTTCCTCGACGAGCCCACCACCGGTCTCGACCCGCGGCACCGCAACGAGGTGTGGGACGCCGTGCGCCGGCTCGCCGCCGACGGCGTGACCGTGCTCCTCACCACCCAGTACCTGGAGGAGGCCGACCAGCTCGCCGACGACCTCGTCGTGCTCGACCGCGGCCGCGTGATCGCCGGGGGCACGCCCGCGTCGCTCAAGGCCGATGTCGGCGGGCAGCGACTGCACGTGCGGCCGCTGCACCGCGCCGATCTGCCGCGGGTCGCGACCCTGGTCGCCGCGCTGACCGCCGGGGCGGAGCCCGCGATCGACCCGGGCGGCGAGGTGATCGCGCCCGCGCAGCATCCCGGCCTGTTGCACCGCGTCGGCGCGCGCCTCGACGAGGCCGGCATCCCCGTCGCCGAGCTCGGCCTGCGACTGCCCAGCCTCGACGACGTCTTCCTGACCCTGACCGGGCGCTCGGCCGCCGACGCCGAGGACGCCGCCGAGAGCCCCTCCGAGGAGGCCGCGTGAGCACCGCCACTGCCGCCCGCCCGACCGCCGTCCCGCCCCCAGGGCCGCCCGCCGAGCGCACCCGTGGCAGCGGCCCGGCCGTGCTGCGGCACGGCCGCACGCTGGCGTGGCGGGGCATCGTCAAGACGATCCACTCCCCGGAGGCGCTGCTCGACGTCACCCTGCAGCCGGTCGTCTTCCTGCTGCTGTTCGTCTACGTCTTCGGTGGCGCGATCGCCGGCGATCCGACCGCCTATCTGCAGTTCGCGCTGCCCGGGGTGCTCGTGCAGACCGTCGTGTTCGCCTCGGCGGGCACCGGCGTTGGGCTGGCCGACGACCTGCACACGGGGATCTTCGACCGGTTCCGCAGCCTGCCGATCCCGCGCTCGGCCCCGCTGCTGGGGGCGATCGTCGCCGACCTTGCGCGGTACCTGACCTCCGGGGTGATCATGCTCGTCCTGGGGGTCGTGCTCGGCTTCCGCGTCGGCACCGGGCCGCTCGCCGTCGTGGCCGCGCTGGGCCTGGTGATGGCGTTCGCCTTCGCGCTCTGCTGGGTGTTCACCGCGCTCGCGATGGTGGTGCGGCAGCCGCGGTCCGTGCAGGGCCTGAGTGCGCTGATCATGCTGCCGCTGACGTTCGGGAGCAACGTCTTCGTGCCCGCCGAGACGATGCCGTCCTGGCTGCGGGGGTTCGTGGAGCTCAACCCGGTGTCCGCGGTGGCCGGCGCGGTCCGCGGGCTGCTCACCGGCGGGCCAGTCGCCGGCCCGGTCACGACCGGGCTGCTCGCGGCGGCCGTGGTCGTGGCGGTGTTCGCCCCGCTCGCCGTGGCGCTCTACCGGCGGCGGACGTAGTCGCGCAGCAGGGCGAGCCCGTCGCCTCGCGGCAGCTCGCGGCCCCGCCGCACCGATCGCTCGTAGGCGTCCGGGCCGATGGCGTCCCGGGCGGCGGCGTGGGCGGCGAGCACCTCGGGGTCGCCGCGGTCGACGGCCCCGCGCTGGGCGGCCGCGACCCCGAGCAGCTCCGCCGCGCACGCGGGGTCGTTCGCTTCCAGTGCGAACCGCGCCGCCAAGTCGGCCACGGCGGCCGCCACCGGCCCGTCCTGCGCCTCCATGGCGTGGTCGACCGCGGCGGTGAGCGCAGCCCCGGCCGCGCCCCGGTCGCCTGCCGCGAGCTCGACGGCGGCCAGTGCGGCGGCGTGCACCGCCGCGCGCTGGGCCAGGGCGATCCCGTCCGCCGAGGCGTCCTCCGCCGCGACGGCGAGGTGGGCGCGCGCGGCGTCGAGGTCGCCCGCCAGCCGTTCGACGTGGGCCAGCGCGATCCCGGTGAACATGCCGCTCGTGAACGGCCCGCGGCCGACCTCGGTGGCGCGGTCCAGCAGGGCCCGCGCCACCGCGAGATCGCCGTGCCGGGCGGCGAGCATCGCCCGCCTGGTCAAGAACCGCGGTAGGTCGTCGTCGTTCGCCAGCTCCGTGGCCAGGGTGATGGCC
Organism: Pseudonocardia nigra; assembly: GCF_019396355.1. Taxonomy (GTDB): domain Bacteria; phylum Actinomycetota; class Actinomycetes; order Mycobacteriales; family Pseudonocardiaceae; genus Pseudonocardia; species Pseudonocardia nigra. The sequence continues at coordinate 25,560 of NZ_JAHKRK010000059.1, read as the reverse complement.
TCGTCGTACGCACGGGCGGCGGCGTCGTGCCTGCCCGCGATGTCCTCGAGCTCGCCGAGGGCGTGCACGACCATGCCCAGCCCGAAGCGGTCACCGGTGCTGGTGAACAGCGCGTGGGCCGCCCGGACGTGTTCCCGCTGCTCGTCGATGCGGCCGTCGTTCTCCGCGAGCTGGGCCACCAGCTGCAGGGCGATCGCCCGGACCCACGGGTCGGAGGACTCCGCGGCGAGGCGGCGGAGCGGGCCGTCGTCGGATGCGTTGAACATCCGGTACGCCGGCGCCAGCAGCTCCAGCACGGGGTTCGGCGGCCGGGGCAGGTCGGCGGCCATCGCGACCGCGGCGTCGGCGTGGCGCTGGGCGCCCGCGACATCGCCGCGTCCGACGTGCACCAGTGAGAGGTAGGCCGTGGTGACGGCCTGGTGCGCGGGCACCGCCGAGCCGTCGAGGACGTGGACGGCCTCGATCCAGCGGGTCGCCTCGCCCAGCTGCCCGCGGATCACCCACGACCAGGCCATCCCCGCCACCAGGCGGTGCGCCGTTCCCCCGTCGCCCGCACGGACCGCGCGGTGCAGCGCCACGGCGATCTCGTCGGACTCCGCCCGCAGCCTGCCCAGCCAGTGCAGCTGGTCGGCACCGCGGAGCCGGGGCTCGGCCGCCTCGACCAACTCCAGCACCACGGCGGCGTGCGCCGCCTCCGCCGCGGCGCGCTCGCCCGCCTCGTCGAGCCGCTCGCCCGCGTACGCGCGGATCGTCTCCAGCATCCGGTACCGCGTCGGCGCCCCGTCCGGCTGCGGGACCGCGACGACCAGCGACTTGTCGACGAGCGCCGCCAGCAGGTCGAGCACGTCCTCGCCTCCGTCGAGCCCGCAGACGGGCTCCGCCGCCGCGAGCGTCGCGCCGCCCGCGAAGACCGCCAGCCGCCGGGCGACCGCACGCTCCGGCTCCGCGAGCAGGTCCCAGCTCCAGTCGACGACGGCCCGGAGCGTCTGGTGCCGTGGCAGCGCGGTGCGCGCGCCGGAGGTGAGCAGCCGGAACCGGTCGTCGAGCCGCTCGTCGATCTCGGTGGGGCTCAGCGTCCGCAACCGCGCCGCGGCCAGCTCGATCGGCAGCGGCTGCCCGTCCAGCCTGCGGCAGATCTCCGCGACGGCCGGGGCGACGTCCGGGGTGAGCGCGAACCCGGGACGCACGGCCGCACCGCGGTCGGCGAACAGCCGCACGGCGTCGGCCTCGGGCAGGGCGCCGACCGGGTGCAGCACCTCGCCGGGCACGCCCAGCGGTTCGCGGCTCGTGGCCAGCACGCGCAGCTGCGGGCAGGCGTGCAGCAGCGTCTCGGCGAGCCGCGCGACGTCGTCGACGAGGTGCTCGCAGTTGTCGAGCACGAGCACGAGGCGGCGCCCGGCCAGCGCGGTGACGAGCCGTGCGCTGGGGTCCTGCTCCGTCTCGTCGTGGACGCGCAGCAGCAGCTCGGGCCCGCCGACGGCCGCGAGCACGGCGCTCGGGAGCTGCTCGGGGTCGGTGAGGGCGGCGAGTTCGGCGACGCGGTGGTCGCGGTCCGCTGTCGTCTCCCGGGCGAGCCGCGTCTTGCCTGCACCGCCGGGGCCGGTCAGCGTGACGAGCCGGGTCGTGTCGAGCAGGCCGCGGATCCGCTCGACGTCCCGGGTGCGCCCCACGAAGCTCGTCAGCGGGGGTGCGGGGGGAGGTTGCGGGTCCCGTCGCGCCGGGGCCGCATCGCCGCGCAGGACGGCCTGCTGTGCTGCCCGGAGCTCGCCGCCGGGGTCGACGCCGAGCTCCTCGGCGAGCCGGGACCGGGTCCGGTCGAGCACGGCGAGGGCGTCGGCCCGCCTGCCGGTGGCGTGCAGGCCGCGGGCCAGGAGCGCGGCCGTGGTCTCGCGCAGCGGGTGGGCGGCGAGCTGGTCGCGCAGCGCGTCGAGGCCGGCGGTGGGATCGCCGAGCCGGAGTGCGAGCCGGGCCCGCTCCTCGACGGCGATGGCCCGGCGTTCGTCGAGCCGGTGCGCGGCTGGTTCGGCGAACGGGAGGGCCCGCACGTCGGCGAGCGCCGGGCCGCGCCACAGCCCGAGCGCCTCCGTGAGCAGCGCCGGGGCGGCCGCGGGCGCGGCCGCGGCGCTCGTCGTGACCAGGCCGGTGAACCGCAGCGCGTCGACCGCGTCCGGGTCCACCGCGAGTCGGTAGCCCGCGGCGGTCGTCTCGACCCGCTCGGTACCGATCGCCCGGCGCAGCCGCGAGACCAGCGCCTGCAGTGCGTTGCCGGGCTCGTCCGGCGCCGCGGCGCCCCACAGGTCGTCGACGAGCGCGCGCAGCCCGACCGGATGGCCCGCGTCGAGCGCGAGCCGGGCCAGCAGGCCGCGTAGGCGCAGGCCGCCGAGCGGCAGCGGACCGTCGCCCGCGCCGTCCGGCCGCACCTCGACGGCGCCGAGCAGAGTGATCCGCACGCGCCCAGTCTGCCCGGCGGGCCCGGGGTGCCGCGCTAGGTGAGGGTCAGGATCCGTCGCCCCTGCTCGATCGCTGCCCACCCCTCGGCCGGCTCGTCGCCCCACCAGCCGCGGCCGGACGCGTCCTCCCACGGGAGATCGTCCGGGGCGTCATGGAGATTGTGGAAGATCGTCGAGGCCATCGCCGCGGAGTCGGACGGGGGATCCGAGGACATGGGGTCGACGTCGAGGTGCCCGATGCGGACTCCGAGCGAGCTGCTTTCCAAGTGGTAGCGGACATGCAGTACGAGGTCGGTGGTCAGCCACACCTCGTCGACGCGTGGGCCGAACGGGGAACGGTCGGCGAGATCCCGCACTCGTCCCGCGACGTCGACCGCCCAATCCTCGTCGAGGATGGAGAACCGGATGGGCTCACGACGTGGTCCAGGTCCCGAACCGCGGTTGAGTGTCAAGGTCGCCCGTTCCTTCGTCGATGTCACGGCGCCACCTTCGCCCACGCGTCGGCGCGCCAGCTCAGCAGCTCGCGGCGCACCTGGTAGCCGTGCGCCCGCCCGAGCCCGTGGACGACCCCGAGCACGAGCAGGCGCGTGGCGGTCACCGCACGAGGGTAGGACGTCAGCCGATGAAGCCGTTGTCCCGCAGGAACCGCGCGGCTGCCTCTTCCGCCGTCCGGCCTTCGAGGTCGACCATCCCGTTCAGCTCGATCATCGTGTCCTCGTCGAGCTTCTCGCCGAGCGCCATCGCGATGTCTCCGAGCTCGGGATGCTCCTGGTAGACCTCCTCGCGCGTGGTGAGCGCGGCGAGCTGGGTGAGGAAGAAGTTCTTGTCGTCCTCGATGACCGTGAGGTCCAGCGACTTGATCCGGGCGTCGGTCGTGAAGACCTCGGCGAAGTTGCAGGGGCTGCCCTTGGCGACGTTGACGAAGTTCAGGGCGAAGTCGTTCTGGTACACCTGGGGCGGCGGGAAGTGCGCGTCGTAGGCGTCCTGCATCGCGAGGAACTCGCGGTCGAGGAACTCCGCGGCACCACAGAACGTCGCCTCGTCCTCGTTCGCGGCGATGAAGCCCGAGAGATCCGAGAGCTTGTCGACGGACGCGAGCGGCTCGGGTGCGTCGCTGCGCCGGGCGATCGCGTACTGGTTGCCGAACTCCGCCGGGCCGAGCCACCGGATCCCGTTCTGCTGCAGGTCCTCGTTCGCCGTGGCCTCGAACTGCTGCTGCTCGTCGGGCAGGGTGTCGGTGTGCTGCAGGAAGAGTGACCAGCCGGTCCCGGAGTACTCCCAGTACATGTCGACCTCGCCGGTCTCCAAGGCGGTCCGGACGATGTTCGTGCCCGCCAAGCCGGTCTGGTCGGTCACGGTGGCCCCCGCCGCCTGCAGCGCCATGATCGTGATCTTGCCGAGGATGACGCTCTCGGTGAACTCCTTCGAGCCGACGGTGAACTCGGCCCCCTGCAGGTCGAAGTCGGCCGCCAGCGAGCCGCCGGCGAGCTGTTCCGGGGTCGGGGCGCCCTCACCGGCGTCGGCCGTGCCGCAGCCGAGGAGCACGAGCGGGAACAGCATGAGCAGCGCGACCAGGCGCCGGGTGGAGCGCGCGGGGTGGGTCGGGCGGATGTACATGAGCGTCCCTCCTGGCGGCGGCATCTACAGACCCCGCGGCCGCAGGTAGTCCTCGGCGAGGCCGGCCAGCCAGTCGATGAACAGGGCCAGCACGGCGACCAGCACGCTGCCGGTGACGAGCACGACGGTCTTGTTCGACGCGATGCCACGTGAGATGACGTCGCCGAGCCCGCCGGCGCCGACGAACGTGGCCAGCGCGACGGTCCCGGTGGTGATGACGAGCGCCGTGCGGATCCCGGCGAGGATCACCGGCACCGCGAGGGGCAGCTCGATCATCCGCAGCACGGCACCGCGGGACATCCCCATGCCGCGCGCGGCCTCGATGACCGCGGAGTCGACCTGTTGGAGCCCGACGATGGTGTTGCGCAGCACCGGCAGGATCCCGTACAGGACGAACGCGATCACGGCGATGACGTCCACGCTCAACGCGACGGCCGCGACGGCGAACAGCACCAGCAACCCGATCGACGGCACGGCCTGCCCGATGTTGGCCACCGCGAGCACCGGGGCATTGAGCCTGCGGGCGCCCGGGCGGGTCAGCAGGATGCCGAGCGGCACCGCGATCAGGAGTACCAGTGCCGCGACGATCGCGGTGAGCTCCACGTGCTTCAGCGTGCGGCTGAGGATGTACTCGGCGTTGAGGCTCTGCTGCTCGATGCGGTCCAAGGTCTGCGAGGACACGTAGGCGTACAGCCCGGCCAGCACCAGCCCCAGCGCGACCGGGGTCCCGACGATGCGCAGCACGGGCAGCAGGCGAGGCGCTGCGCGTGCCGTCCCGGTCCGCACCGGCCGGTGCGGCGGGAGGTGCCTGCACGGACATCAGCGCCGCGCCCCCTCACGCTGTGTGGACCGGCGCTGTGGATATCGCCGCTCGGGTGCGTCGCCCCGGTCGTCCTCGCTGTGCATGAGCAGCTGCAGCGTCTCCATGGTCAGCACGCCGCGGTAGCGGCCGGCGTCGTCCACCACGAGGGTGGCCGAGGAGTGGGAGCCGAGCATCCGGTTGAGCGCGTCGTACAGGGTGTCACCCGGGCCGACGGGGTTGAGGATCGGCAGGCCGCGGTGCAGTACCTCGGCGTCGCTCGCGCCGATGTCGCGGGGGATCCAGCCCAGCGGGCGCTGGTCGTCGTCCACGAGCACCGCGTAGTCGCGCTCGGAGCGACGGACCGCGGCGAGCGTCGCGTCGGGGTCGGCGCCTGCGGTCACCGTGTCCCACCGCTCCACGGGAGCATCGCTCGCCGAGGTGAGGGAGAGCCGCTTGATCAGCGCGCCGCCGCCGACGAAGTCGGCCACGAACTCGTCGGCCGGGTCGGTGAGGATCGCGGCGGGCGTGTCGTACTGGGCGACCACCGCGCCCTCCCGGAGGATCGCGATCCGGTCGCCCATCTTGATCGCCTCGTCGACGTCGTGGGTGACGAACACGATGGTCTTGCGGATGTCGCGCTGCACCTGGAGGAACTCGTCCTGCAGGCTGGTGCGGGTGAGCGGGTCGATGGCACCGAACGGCTCGTCCATCAGCATCACGGACGGATCGGCGCCCAGCGCCCGCGCCACCCCGACCCGCTGCTGCTGGCCCCCGGAGAGCTGCTTGGGGAAGCGGTGCCGGTAGGTCCCGGGGTCGAGCCGCACCAGCGTGAGCAGCTCGTCGACCCGTTCGTCGATCCGCGTACGGGACCAGCCGAGCATCTTCGGGACGGTCGCGATGTTCTGCGCGATCGTCATGTGCGGGAACAGGCCCACCTGCTGGATCGCGTAGCCGATGCGGCGCCGCAGCCGGTCGGCGTCGACGGTGGTGACGTCCTCGCCCTCCAGGAAGATGCGGCCCGAGGTCGGCTCGATGATGCGGTTGATCAGCTTCATCGTCGTCGTCTTGCCGCAGCCGGACGGCCCGACGAACACGACGATCTCGCCCTCGGCGATGTCGAGGGACAGGTTCGTCACGGCGGCGTGGTCCTGGCCCGGGTAGGTCTTGGTGAGCTCCTCGAGCCGGATCATCGGGGTGTCAGTCACGGATACCTCTCGAGATGCTGAGTCGGTTCAGAGCGACGTAACCGAGGTCGAACAGGATGGCGAGCACGACGATCCCGACGATCCCCTCGATCGCGAGGTACGTTCCGAACGGCGTGCCCGCCTTGGCCAGCCCGTTGAGGATGAGCGTGCCCAGACCGGGGCCGTTCACGGCGGCCGCGATGGCAGCGATGCCCAGGAGCAGCTGGGTGGCCACCCGCATGCCGGTGATGATGACGGGCCAGGCCAGCGGCAGGTCGATCAGGAGCAGTCTGCGTCGCGCCGGCATGCCCATCGCCCGCGCCGATTCGGCCACTGCCGGGTCCACGCTGCGCAGCCCCACCACCGCGTTGCGGATGATCGGCAGCAGCGCGTAGAGCGTGAGCGCGACCACCGCAGGCGCGTTGCCGAGCCCCAGCGGGGCGATGAGCAGGCCGAACAGCGCGTAGGACGGGATGGTCAGGAAGACCCCGGCCACCCCGATGACCGCGGTGCGCCCCATCTGGTGGCGGTAGGTCAGAACCGCGAGGGGCACGGCGATCGCGGTGGCCAGCGCGAGCGCCACCACGACCAGCACGACGTGCGCCACCGCGGCGTCCACGACGTCACGCCAGTTCCCCGCGGCGAACTCGAAGAATCCCACGTGGCTCACTCCCTTCGGCGGGCCGGGCGTGCGAGATCAGTGCGCGGCGGCGGCGAAGGCGTCGCCGAGGAACTCCTTGAGGATCTCCACGACCTGCTTGAAGGTCGGGTCGTCGTCGAACATCCACTCGGTGTGCCCGCGCCCCGGGAGCATCTCCAGCCGCTTGGGCTCGGCCGCGTGGTCGTACATCGACTGCGCCTCCAGCGGCTTGTGCAGCTCGTTCTCGGCGCCGTGCACGATCAGCAGTGGGCGCGGGGCGACCCGCGCCACCATCCGCTCGGGGCTGAAGCGCAGCAGGAAGTCCGCGGACTCCAGCGTGACGCCGGAGCCGAACCCCGGGGCCTTGTACAGCTCCTCGCCGACGTAGTCGTCGGTCCGGTCGTCCAGGTTGAGGCGCACGATGTCCCACGGGTCGGCGATCTCGGAACGGCCGATCTCGGTACGGCGGACCCGGTCGGCCTCGATGCGTTCCACGAGGCTGTTCCACGACTGCTCGTCGTGCATGTTCCGCGTGGAGCGGGTGCCGTCGGCGATGCCGTTGAGGCACGCCACGGCCCGCACCCGCGGGTCCTCGGCGGCCTCGGCGACGACGACCCCGCCGCCCAGGCCCCAGCCCACCAGCGCCAGCCGCGAGGCGTCGACGGTGTCCACACCGGACAGCCGGTCCACGCCGGCCCGGACGTCCTCGACCCACTCCTGCGGGACCAGCCGGCCGCGCTCGCCCTCGCTGAGGCCGAAGCCCCGGTAGTCGAAGGCCAGCACCGCGTACCCGAGCGGGTTGAGGGCGCGGGCGAACCGCTCGGGGTGGATCACCTTCTGCCCCTGGTAGCCGGAGCAGGCGACGACCACGGGGTAGGGCGCACCCGTCCCGCCGTCGTCGGGAAGGTGCAGGTCGGCGTCGAGCCGGCAGCCGCTGCTGAAGAAGGGAAGGGGGGTGGCAGGCACAACTGTCTCCTGGTTTCGTGCGGTGGGAGGGACGGCCCGCTATCCGGCGCGGTGGTCCCGCCCGTGCTGGGGGTCGAACGGTGCTGACGTGCCGGCCGGGGCGGCCAGCAGCCGGGACAGGTGGTCGGCCGCGGCCTTGACCTGCCGGCCCGCGGCGTTCAGGCCCTTGCCGAGCCGGAACTTCGGGGCGGAGATGTTGACGGCGGCGACGATCCGCCTGCGGGCGTCGAGCACCGGGGCGGCGGCGGCCACCAGGCCGGGCTCGAACTCCTCGTCGGTGAGGACGTATCCGCGCAGGCGCGCCTGGTGCAGCCGGGCGAGCAGGTCGTCGACGTCGCGGGGCGCGCCGGGGCCGGATGCCACGAACTGCACGTCGGCCAGCAGCTCCCGCACCTCGTGGTCGGAGTGCTGCATCAGCAGCGCCCGCCCCGACGACGTGGAGTTCACCGGCGAGCAGCGGCCGACCCAGTCGGCCACCTGGATGCGGGCGGACGGCTGTTCGGACAGCACCGTCATCACGTGGTCGCCCTGCAGGACGGTCAGGTGGGCGCGTTCGCCGAGCCGGGCCACCAACGTGCGCAGCACGGCCGGGGCGACCGCGGTGAGGCGCTGGTTGCCGGCACTCTCGGCCAACGTGAACAGGCGCCAGCCGAGCCGGTAACCCAGGGTCTCCGGGTCCCGGTCGACCAGGCCGGCCTCGGCCAGGGTCTTCAGCGTGCGGGACACCTGGCTCTTCTCGCGGTCAACCATCCTGGCCACCTCCCCGACACCGCAGCCGCGCTGCGTCGTGCCGGCGGGGGAACCGAGTGCGATCAGGATGTCGATCGCCCGGTTCAGGCTGGTCGAGCCTTCGTTGGCCATGTCCTCAGGGTTCCTCGGGCGCTGCTGCAGTGGCAATGGGCGTTGTTCCATGTGCAACGCGCTGCCGGATCGCCATCCGCAGCACCTGGGCCAGGTGCACGGCCCGCCGCGAGGTCTCCTGCGCGATCTGGGTGCGGCAGCTGAAGCCGTCGGCCACGACGAGGGTGTCCGGCGCGGCGGCCCGCACCGCGGGCAGCAGCACCCGCTCTCCCACCGCCTTCGACACCGCGTAGTGCCCGCGTTCGAAGCCGAAGTTGCCGGCCAGGCCGCAGCAGCCGGAGTCGAGACTCCGGTTCTCCACACCGGCCCGGGCCAGCACCGCCTCGTCGGCGGCCGAGCCCAGGTCGGCGTGCTGGTGACAGTGGGTCTGCGTGATGGCCGCGCGGTGCAGGGCGGGCGGCGTCCAGTCGGGCGCCCGCCGCTGCAGGAACTCGGCGAGGGTGAACGTCTGCTCGGCGAGCCGCCGGGCCGGGTCACTGCCCGGCAGCAGCTCGACGGCGTCGGACCGCAGGGCCGCGGCACAGCTGGGTTCCAGCGCCACCACGGGCAGCCCGTCGTCGAGGTACGGGCGCAGCACCGCGTAGGTGTGGCCCAATACCCGCTTGGCCGTGTGCAGCTGGCCGGTGGTGATCCACGTCAGGGCGCAGCACACCTGCCCGGGCGGAAGGACGACGTCGAAGCCGGCGTCCTCGAGGACCTCGGTGGCATCGCGCAGGACCTCGGGGGTGAGGTAGTTGTTGAAGCTGTCCGGCCAGAGCACCACGGCCGGTCGCCCCGACGGCGGCCGTCGCCTGCGGCGGAACGCGCGGGTGAACGGGGCCGGGGCGAACGTCGGCAGGGAGCGCTCGGGCGCCACCCCGGCCACCCGCTTGAGCACCGACCCTAACCCTGGCGCACGCCCTGCCGCATTGACGAGGCCGGGGGCGAGGGCCGCGAGCCGGGACCACAGCGGCAGCCAGCCCATCGAGTAGTGCGACGCCGGACGCAGCCTGCCCGCGTAGTGGTGGGAGAGGAACTCGGACTTGTAGGTGGCCATGTCCACGTCCACCGGGCAGTCGCTCTTGCAGCCCTTGCAGGACAGGCACAGGTCGAGGGCGTCGCGTACCTCGGTGGAGCGCCAGCCGTCGGTGATCGTCTCGCCGCGCAGCATCTCGGCGAGCAGGTGGGCACGACCACGGGTGGAGTGCTCCTCCGCGCCGGTCACGGCGTAGCTGGGGCACATCACCCCGCTCGGCTCCTTCACCACGCACTTCCCGACGCCGACGCAGCGCCGGGCGGCCTGGTCGAGGCTGCCGCCGTCGTGCGGGAAGGAGAAGACGGTCCGGCGTTGCTGCGGCCGGTGGAAGCGCAGGTCGGCGTCCAGCGGTTCCGGGGCCACGACCTTCCCGGGGTTCATCAGCCCGTCCGGATCCCAGATCGCCTTGAACTCACCGAACGCGCGGATGATCGGTGCGCTGTACATCCGCGGCAGCAGCTCCGCGCGGGCGCGGCCGTCCCCGTGTTCACCGGACAGGGACCCGCCGTGGGCGACCACGAGGTCGGCGGCCTGCTCGAGGAACGCGCGGAAGCCCGCCCGTCCCGGATCGGTGATCAGGTCGAAGTCGACGCGCACGTGCAGGCAGCCCTCGCCGAAGTGCCCGTAGACCACCCCGCCCCGGTCGTGCCGGCGCATCAGGGTCGAGAAGTCCGCCAGGTACTCGCCCAGCCGCTCGGGCGGGACCGCCGCGTCCTCCCAGCCGGGCCACGCCTCGGCGCCGTTGGCCAACCGCGTCGCGAGCCCGGCACCTTCCTCGCGGATCCGCCAGACGGCACGCCGCTCGCCGGGATCGGTCACCGCGCGGGCCGTCGCCCGGCCCTTCAGGTCGGCGGCCAGCGCGTGCGCGCGCTCGGTGGCCTCGGCGAGGGTGTCGCCGGTGAGCTCCACCAGCAGCCACGCGCCGCCGTCGGGCAGGGTGACGGGCCGGCGGCCCGCTCGGCCGGCGCCCAGTGCGAGCAGCTGCGCATCCATGCCCTCGACGGTGCCGGGGCGGTGGGGCAGGATCTGCGGGACGGCGTGAGCAGCGGCGATGGCGTCCGGAAAGCCGAGTACCAGCAGCACGGTCGCAGCGGGGAGCGGTACCAGGCGCAGCGTGGCTCCGAGCACCGTCACGCAGGTGCCTTCGGTGCCCACCAGCGACCGGGCGACGTGGAAGCCGTTCTCCGGCAGCAGCTGCTCCAGCGCGTACCCCGACACCCGGCGCGGCAGCCCGGAGAACTCCTGCCGGATCGCGGCGAGGTGCCGCGTCACCAGGTTCTGCAGCCGGGCGTGCACCTGCCCCGCGTGGTCAGGTGTGGTGGCCAGTCGGTCCACGTCCGGCCACGGTGTCGACCCGACCTGCATCCGGGTCCCGTCGGCGAGCAGGACGTCCAGCTCCTCCACGTTGTCCGCGGTCTTGCCCCAGGCCACCGAGTGCGAGCCGCACGCGTTGTTGCCGATCATGCCGCCGAGCGTGCAGCGGCTGTGGGTGGACGGGTCGGGCCCGAACCGCAGCCCGAACGGCGCTGCGGCCGCCTGCAGCTCGTCCAGCACCACGCCGGGCTCGACGCGGGCGATGCGCCGCTCGGGGTCGACGTCGAGGATCCGGGTGAGGTGCCGCGAGGTGTCCAGGACGACGCCGTTCCCGATCGCGTTGCCGGCGATCGACGTACCGCGCCCGCGGGCCGTGAGCGGTACACCGTGCCGGCGGCACGCGGCCACGACGGCGGCCACGTCCTCGGTGTCCCGCGGTGCGACGACGCCGAGCGGCACCTGCCGGTAGTTCGACGCGTCGGTGGCGAACAGGGCGCGCGCGGCCGGGTCGAACTCGACCTCGCCCCGCACGGTGTCGCGCAGCAGCCGCTCGAGCGCGGCCGCGGCGCGCTGCTTCGATGGTTGGTTCGCCAGCTCGCTCTGCTTCGATGGTTCGCTCGCCAGCTCGCTCTGCTTCGATGGTTCGCTCGCCAGCTCGCTCTGCTTCGATGGTTCGCTCGCCAGCTCGCTCACGGCACGACCAGCCGCTCGGGAATCTCGGACGCGCAGGCCAGCAGGGCCTGCCGGTCCAGCCCCTCGCCGGCCAGCGCGTCGACGAGCTGGGTCAGTGCCTGTGGGGGCGGCGGGCTGTCGGGTTGACCTGCGTCGGAGGAGAGCACCACGTTCCGGTAGCCGACCCGGCGCACGAACGCGGCGAGCCGTGCGGCGTCGCAGCCGGGCTGGTGCAGGAGCTGATAGGCCGTCACCTCGGCGAGGGCGCCGTGGACCGAGGCGAGCTCGGCGGCGTCGTCCTCCGACATGTCCGGAACGGTGTAGCTCGGGTGCGTCATGAGCAGCCGGTGCACGCCCGCGCTGCGGGCCACGGGGAGCAGCCAGGCCACCTCCGCGGTGCTCAGATGCCCGGTGGCCAGCACCGCGTCCGCCTCGGCGATCATCGCGACGATCCGCCGGACGGCCTCCTCGGTGCCCGGATCCACCGGCGGGATCGCGTAGGTCGTGTCGGACACACCGCCGTCCACGCAGCACAGGCGGGGCAGGCCCGCGGCCTGCTGGGTGTGCGCATCGGCGGTCGGCATCCAGATCATGCGGGCCCCCATGGCCAGCGCGGCCGCCACCGCGGACGGGTTGATCCCGCCCGCGTGCTGGTTGAGCACCTGGCCGCCGAAAACCTGCAGACCGGCGTCGCGGCCTGCGGCGACCGCGCGGCCCGCGGTGGCGTCGTAGTGCCCCTTCAGTACGCAGCCGGTGAAGCCGGCCTCCCGGTACCAGCGGACGATCTCGCGGTCGTCGGCGGCGCGCTCCCAGATGTCGGGTGCCGCGTGCACGTGGACGTCGAACATCCCGTCAGCGTGGAGGCGCCCGGCCGGGGGCGACAACACGAGTTGCACATGCAGCACCGGAACGCTCAGGCGTCCCCGCCCTGCTGGATCAACCGCTCGATCTCCCGGCCGATCATCCCGAGCCGGGCCTCGCCGACGAGAGGCACAGCGCGCTGCCGGCGGCGGGCCTGTCGCACGTCGACATCGACGACCGTGAGCGACTCCTCCCACATGGGGGCCTCTGCGACCACGTCCCCCGTGGGGTCGAGCACGCGGGAGCCGCCCCAGAACCGCACCCCGGCCTCCGTGCCGACGCGGTTGACGAACACCACCCAGCACTGCTGCATGCGCGCGGTGTAGCTCAGGAGCTGTTCCCAGTAGTGCACGGTGTCGAGCGACTGCGGTTCGGTCCGCCCGGGGTCGGCGGCCGTGGCACTGTTGGCCACCACCAGCAGCAGTTCGGCGCCGTCCTGGGTGGCCAGCCACGGCACCACCGGCTGCCAGGCGTCGTTGCAGACGAGCGTGGCCAGCCGCCCGAAGCGGGTGTCGTAGGCACGTAGCGCCTGCCCGGGGCTGACGTGCTTGCGCTCCTCCCACATCAGGTAGGTCGGCAGGTACAGCTTGCGGTGCAGGTGCAGAACGCTTCCGGCGGACAGGTACGCCGCCGCGTTGTAGGTGCGGGACCCGCCGTCCTCGTGGAAGCCCATCACCACGTCGGTGCCCGACTCCGACAGCTTGAGCAGCCGGACGTCGTTCGCCGGGATCGAGCGGTCCTCACCCACCTGCCCCAGCGCGTACCCGTGCAGCGCCAGCTCCGGGAAGACCACCAGGTCCGCCTGCTGGTCGGCGGCCGCCTGCACGTGGCCCGTGGCACGGCCGAGGTTCGCCTCGGGGTCACCGAGGGCGCAGTCCACCTGCGCGAGGGCAATGCGCATCGTTCACTCCTGGTCGCCTGTGGGGAGTGCCGCGGAGACCGAATGTCCTCCCGTCGGCACGAGGAGACTGCGTACGGCACCGCCGGGCGCCCCCGCAACGACCCGTGCGTATATGGCAACGCACCCCGGGCCGGCCGTCGGGGCGAATGGCGACGAGCGTCAGCGCGCCCTCACGGTGCGAGCTCGTCCAGCAGCAGCGCCTCGGCCAGCACCGCGCTCCGGAACATGCCCAGGTGCAGGCTCTCGTCGATGCCGTGCCAGCGGCTGGCCGGGTCGCCCACGCCGGTGACCAGGACGGTGGCGCCGGGGAACGTGCGGGCGAACTCGGCGATGAACGGGATCGACCCGCCGATGCCCGTCTCGACCGCGGCGTTGCCGTAGGCCTCGGAGAACGACCGCCGCGCCGCGTCGTAGACGTCGCCGGTGGTGTCGAGGGTGAACGGCTCGGCCATCCCGAACCGGGAGCCGACCGCCACCTGCGCACCCCACGGGACGTTCGCCTTCAGGTGCTCGGCCAGCGCCTCGCGGGCCTTCGTGGCGTCGTCACCGGGGGCCAGGCGCAGGCTCACCATCGCGCGGGCGCGCGGGAGCAGCACGTTCGACGCCTCGTCCACGCGAGGCGCGTCGATGCCCAGCACGGCGACCGCGGGCTTCGCCCACGAGCGCTCGGGAATGGTGCCGCTGCCGATCAGGTCGACGCCGTCGAGCAGGCCGACGTCGGAGCGGAAGGTGGCCTCGTCGATCTCGGGGGCGTCCGAGCTGCCGTGCACCAGGCCGGGGACGGCGACGTCGCCGTTGTCGTCGTGCAGGGTGGCGAGCGCGCGGCACAGGGCGGTGAGGGCATCGCCCACGGGGCCGCCGTACACGCCCGAGTGCACCGGGCGCTCCAGCATCGCCACCTCGACGGTGAGGTCCACGAGCCCGCGCAGCGACGTGGTGAGCGCGGGGACGTCGACGGCCGGGTTGGACGCGTCGGCGATCACGATCACGTCGCAGCTGAGCAGGGTGTGGTGCTCGCGCAGCAGCGCCGGGAGCGTCGGCGAGCCGGACTCCTCCTCGCCCTCGATGAACAGGGTGACGCCGACGGGCGGACGGCCGTCGTAGGTGCGGAGCACGGCGAGGTGCGTCATCACGCCGGCCTTGTCGTCGGCGGCCCCGCGTCCGTAGAGGCGTCCGTCGCGCTCGGTGGGCTCGAACGGCGGGCTCGTCCAGAACTCGTCGCCGCCGGTGGGCTGCACGTCGTGGTGGGCGTACAGCAGCACGGTGGGGGCGCCGTCGGGTGCGGGCCAGCGCGCGACGACCGCGGGTGCGCCGCCGTCGGCCGAGATGATCGTGACGTCGGCGGCGCCGGCGTCCCTGGCCAGCTCGGCGACCGCCTCGGCGCTGCGGTGGGTGTCCTCGGCCCTGGCCGGGTCGGCCCAGACGCTCGGGATGCGGACGAGCCGCTCCAGGTCGGCGCGGGCGCCGGGCAGGACGCGGTCGACGGCGGCGGTGATCGGGCTGGCCGGCACGGCCTCACGCTGGTCGGACACGCCCCGATGCTAACCGTCGCGCCGATGCCCGCCGGCCGGCACGGAACGACGCCCGGTTCGCGGCGCGATGACCGGTTCCCGCCGACGGGTCGGCGCGGCCGGGAGACCGTAGGCTCCGACCATGTCCCGGTTCCTGGCGATGCTGCTGGACTCCGCCGCCCGTTCCGCCCGCGCCATGACCACCGGCGAGCCGAAGGCGCCCGTCCGCCGCACCTGGCCGGAGGTGCACGCGATCGCGCGCCGCATGGCCGCCGCACTGCGGGCAGCCAGCGCCGACGTCCCCGCGGTGGAGCGCGGCGCGGCCGTCGCGGTGCTGGCGGGCGAGCCCGCGTCGATCGCGCCTGCGGCGCAGGCGGTGTGGCTCACGGGCGGCAGCGTCACGATGCTGCACCAGCCCACCCCGCGCACCGACCTCGCGGCATGGGCCGAGGACACCGTCACCGTCCTGCGGATGATCGACGCCCGGCTCGTGCTGCTCGGCCCGCCGTTCGACGCGCTCGCCCCGGTGCTCACCGAACGCGGCATCGCGTTCCGCACGATCGACGCGCTCGACGACGGCGGCGACGGCATCGAGCCGGACGCGGGAGTCGCCGACGAGGACGACACCGCCCTCCTGCAGCTCACCAGCGGCTCGACGGCCGAGCCCAAGGCCGTGCGGATCACCCACCGCAACCTCTACGCGAACATCTCGGGGATGGTCGAGGCGTCCGCGCTGGACGTCGAGCGGGACGTGATGGTGTCGTGGCTCCCGCTGTTCCACGACATGGGGATGGTCGGGTTCATGACGGTCCCGATGGCCACCGGCCTGGACCTGGTGACGGTCACCCCGGTCGACTTCCTCACCCGCCCGCTGCTGTGGGCCGAGCTGATCTCGAAGTACCGGGGCACCGTCACCGCGGCGCCGAACTTCGCCTACGCCGTTCTCGGCCGTCAGCTGGCCAGGGCGGAGGAGGGCACGCTCGACCTGTCCTCGCTGCGGCTCGCCCTCAACGGCGCCGAGCCGATCGACCCGGAGGCCGTGGAGGCGTTCACCGCGGCCGGTGCCCGCTTCGGGCTGCGTCCGGAGTCGGTGCTCGCGGCGTACGGGATGGCGGAGACGGCGCTCGGGGTGTCGTTCGCGCCGATCGACACCGGCCTGCAGGTCGACCGCATCGACGCCGACCAGCTCGAGTCGCACCGCAGGGCCGTCCCGGCGGCGGACGGGGCGACGCGCCGCTTCCCGAAGCTCGGCGCCCCGCTGCGCGGCATCGAGGCCCGCGTGGTCGGCGACGACGGCAGCGTGCTCGGGGAGCGGGAGGTCGGGGTGCTGCAGCTGCGCGGGGAGTCGGTGACCCCCGGCTACCTCACGGTCGACGGCCCGGTCGCCACGCAGGACGCCGACGGGTGGCTCGACACCGGCGACGAGGGCTACCTCGCCGACGGCGCCGTCGTCGTCTGCGGGCGGCGCAAGGACGTGATCATCATGGGCGGCCGCAACATCTACCCGACCGACATCGAGCGCGCGGCGGCCGCCGCCGACGACGTGCGCGCGGGCAACGCGGTCGCCGTCCGGATGCTCGCGGGCACCGAGGGCGGCCGGCACCGGGAGTCGTTCGCGGTGGCCGTCGAGTCACGGAAGGCGGGCGACCCCGAGGCCGAGCAGCTGATCCGCAAGGACGTCACCGGACGGGTTGTGTCGGCGGTGGGCGTGCGCCCGGCCGAGGTCGTGGTGCTCGGCCCGGGCAGCCTGCCGAAGACCCCGTCGGGAAAGCTCCGCCGCGCCGCGACGGGCGACCTGCTGAGAGCGCGAGTCTGAGGGGCCCCGCCCCGGCCCCGCCCCGAGTTGACAGCAAGGTGGCGATACTGCCACTGGGTGACAGCATTGCCACCTTGCTGGCACCGGGCCGGGGCGCAGTGTCAGCCGGAGAGCGCGTGGAACTTGTTCTGCGCCGGCTCCAGGCCGTCCTGCAGCAACGCCTCGACGGCGTCCGCCGCCAGGTCGACGGCGAAGTCGAGCTCCTTCTTCTCCGCGCCCGAGAACCGCTTCAGCACGAAGTCGGCGGGGTCCTGGCGGCCCGGCGGCCGGCCGATGCCGAACCGCACGCGCAGGTACCCGCGGGTGCCGATCGAGGAGCTGATCGAGCGCAGCCCGTTGTGGCCGCCCTCCCCGCCGCCGCGCTTGAGCCGGATCACGCCGAAGCCGAGGTCCAGGTCGTCGTGCACGACGATCAGGTCCTCGGTCGGCACCGAGAAGTACTTGGCCAGGCCCGCGACCGGCCCGCCGGACACGTTCATGTACGTGCGCGGCTTGCCGAGCACCACCCGGCGCCCGGCGATCCGGCCCTCGAACACGTCGGCGTTCGAACGGTGCTTGGAGAACCGTCCGCCGCCCGCGCGCTCCGCGAGCAGCTCGACGACCTGGAACCCGACGTTGTGCCGGGTCTCGGCGTAGCCGGAACCCGGATTCCCGAGTCCGATCACCAGCGCTGGGCCCGGCACCGTCGTCACTCCTCGGTGGACTCGGGGGTCTGCGGCGCGTCCTCGACCACACCGGCGGCCTCGGCGTCGACCTCGGCCTCCATCTGGGCCTCGGTGGGCGACGCGACCACGTTGACGACGAGCGCCCCGGGGTCGGTGCGGAGCTCGGCACCGGCCGGCAGCTGCACGTCCGAGGCGTGGATCTGGGTGCCGACCTCGGCGCCCTCGACCGACACCTCGATGAACTCGGGGATGCTCGACACGTCGGCCTCGACCTCGAGCGTGTTGATCTCCTGGGTGACCAGGGTGCCGGGTGCCGCGTCGCCGACGATGTGCAGGGCGACCTCGACCGCCACCTTCTCGCCGCGCGAGATCACCAGCAGGTCGACGTGCTCGATGTACGGCCGGATCGGGTGCGTGACGACTGTCTTGGTCAGCGCCAGCTGCGGCTTGCCGTCGATGTTCAGGGTGAGCACGGCGTTGCGGCCCTGCTCCCGGACGACCCGGGCGAACTCCAGCGACGGGAGCGACAGGTGCTGCGGGTCGGTGCCGTGCCCGTAGAGCACGGCGGGGATCTTGCCAGCGCGACGGGTGCGGCGGGCGGCGCCCTTGCCGAACTCCGTGCGGGTCTCGGCGTCGATACGGGCCTCGGCCACGGTGGTCTCCTCGATCGGATGCTGCGGTGGAAGAACGCGCGCGGCGAGGCAGCCGACCGGCAGGGCCGGGACTGCGTCGATCACGGCGGGCTAGAGTGCACCCGCCCTCGCCGCGGAACTGTCATCGACGATACTCGACGGCTCTGACACGGCCGCCGGCCGGGTCCGAGGTCCGCCGGCGGGGGCGACTCGCCGGTCGATTCCGGGCGACTCGCCTGTCGAGAACGGGCGACTCACCCGCGGAAAACGGGCGACTCACCCGCGGAAAACGGGCGACTCGCGGAGGTGTCCCGCGAGTCGCCCGTTCCAGCCACGCGAGTCGCCCGTTCCAGCCGGGCGAGTCGCCCGTTCCGGCCGGGCGAGTCGCCCGCCTCCGCGCTCAGGCGTTGCCGTCGAACAGGCTCGTCACCGAGCCGTCGTCGAAGACCTCGTGGATGGCCCTGGCGAGCAGCGGGGCGATGGAGAGCACCGACATGGTCGGGAACCGCTTCTCGTCGGGGATCGGGAGGGTGTCGGTGAAGATCACCTCGCGGGCCCCGCAGTTCGCGAGCCGGTCGCTCGCCGGCCCGGACAGGACGCCGTGGGTGGCGGCGACGACCACGTCCTTGGCGCCCTCCTTGAGCAGCACCTCGGCGGTCTTGGCCACCGTGCCGCCGGTGTCGATCATGTCGTCGATGACGACGCACAGCCTGCCGTCGACCTCACCGACGACGCGGTTGGCCACGGCCTCGTTCGGCCTGTGCGGGTCGCGGGTCTTGTGGATGAACGCCAGGGGTGTGCCGCCGAGCGTCTCCGCCCACCGCTCGGCGAGCCGGACGCGTCCCGAGTCGGGGGAGACCACGGCGAGCGGCTCGTCCGCGTAGGTGCGCTTGATGTGCTCGGCCAGCACGGGGAGTGCGAACAGGTGGTCGACGGGGCCGTCGAAGAAGCCCTGGATCTGGGCGGTGTGCAGGTCGACAGTCATGATCCGGTCGGCGCCCGCGACCTTGAACATGTCCGCGACGAGCCGCGCCGAGATCGGCTCGCGGCCGCGGTGCTTCTTGTCCTGGCGGGCGTAGCCCCAGAACGGCATGACGACCGTGATCCGTTTGGCCGACGCGCGCTTGAGCGCGTCGACCATGATCAGCTGCTCCATGATCTGGTCGTTGATCGGCGCGGAGTGCGACTGCAGCACGAACGCGTCGCAGCCGCGCACCGACTCCTCGAACCGGACGAAGATCTCCCCGTTCGCGAACGAGTACGCCGACTGGGGAGTGATGGTCACGTCGAGGTGCTTGGCCACCTGCTCGGCCAGCTCCGGATGCGCCCGCCCCGAGAAGAGCATCAGGTTCTTCTTGGGGGTCGCCGATATCGCGCTCACCGTGCTTCAGCCTCCATGACCGTTGTTCGCCCCGGGACCGTCGGGTGCGGCCGTCGCCCGTGCGGCGGCCTCGGCGGCCGGGGTACCGGGCCGCTTCTTCTCGACCCACCCCTCGATGTTGCGCTGTGACCCGGCCGACACGGCCAGCGCCCCCGGCGGAACGTCGTCCCTGATCACCGCGCCCGCGCCCGTGTAGGCGCCGTCGCCGACCTGCACCGGGGCGACGAACGTGTTGTCCGAACCGGTCCTGACGTGGGAACCGACGACGGTGCGGTGCTTGGACACCCCGTCGTAGTTGACGAACACCGAGGACGCCCCGATGTTGCTGTGCTCGCCGATCGTGGCGTCGCCCACGTAGGTGAGATGCGGCACCTTGGTGCCCGCGCCGATCTCGGAGTTCTTCACCTCGACGAAGGTGCCGATCTTGCCGCGCTCGCCGAGCCGGGTGCCCGGGCGGAGGAAGGCGAAGGGCCCCACGGAGGCGCCGGCGGCGATCGTCGCCTCGCTGCCGTGGGTGCGCACGACCGTGGCGCCCGCGCCGATCTCGCACGCGGTGAGGGTGGTGTCGGGGCCGATCCCGGCGCCGCCCGCCACCGCCGTGGCGCCGTGCAGTTGCGTGTTGGGGTGCAGCACGACGTCGGGCTCGAGGTGGACCTGGACGTCCACCCACGTCGTGGCCGGGTCGACGACGGTAACGCCGGCGAGCATCCAGCGGTGCAGCAGCCGCCGGTTGAGCTCGGCGCGGGTGGCGGCGAGCTGGACGCGGTCGTTGACGCCGCGCACCTGCCAGTCGTCCGCGCAGCGCACGGCCCGCGCCTCGGCGCCGTCGTCGTGGGCGATCTTGACCAGATCGGTGAGGTAGAGCTCGTGCTGGCTGTTCTCGGCGCGCAGCCTGCCGATCGCCGCGCGCAGGAACGCGCCGTCGAACGCGTAGACCCCCGAGTTCACCTCGTGCAGCGCCCGCTGCTCGGGGGTGGCGTCGGCCTCCTCGACGATGCGCGTCACGGTGCCGTCGGACTCGCGCAGCACCCGGCCATAGCCGGTGGCGTCGGCCAGCTCGGTGGTGAGCAGCGTGAGCGCGGCCCGCGTCTCGACGTGCTCGGCGAGCAGCGCGGAGAGGGTGTCGGGCTCGAGCAGCGGGACGTCGCCGTAGCTGACCAGCACGGGCCCGTCGAGATCCGCGGGCAGGGCCTCCAGCGCGCACTGCACGGCGTGGCCCGTGCCCAGGCGCTGCTCCTGCACGGCGGTGAGCACCGGCCGGGCGAGCTCGTCACCGATCGTGGCGACGGCGTCGCGCACCTGGTCCCGACCGTGTCCGACGACCACGACGAGGTGCTCCGGCTCCAGCGCCGCGGCGGCGTGGACGGCGTGGCCCAGGAGGCTGCGCCCGCCGATGGGGTGCAGCACCTTCGGCACCGCCGAGCGCATCCGGGTGCCTTCACCCGCCGCGAGGACGATGGCGGCGGCCGGGCGGTCGGACGCCGCACCTGCGGCGCGTCCGGGCCCGTGACGGTCGAGCATGGAGCCCCACTCCTCGGTTCTTCTGCTCGCGGTCGGCACGGCCCACCGTCGACGAGGCCGGGCCGGTCCCGGCGTCGGGACGGGGAAATCGTACGGGGTGCGGGGGGAGTGCACCGACGGCGCCGTAACCCCACACGGGTGCCCGTCGTTGTCGGGCCGGACACCCAGCGTGTCCGTTCGGATACAGCTCGAAGGATGTCGATGGGCAAGCACAGCAGGACGGCGCGCCCGCGGGTGCGCATGGCGCTGGCAGCGGGGATCGCGGGCATCGGCGCCATGGCGTCGGTCGGCACCGCGCATGCGCAGGGCCCGGCCATGGTAGAGGGCACCCCGTGCACGGCGGTCGCGAGGGCGTGTGTGGACCTGGCCGCCGGCACGGCATGGCTCGTCGACAACGGCAAGATCGCGCGGGGTCCGGTGCCGATCAGCTCGGGCGGGCCGGGCAACGAGACGCCGCGGGGGGACTTCCGCGTCGAGTGGAAGAACGTGAACCACCGAAGCGCGGAGTTCGACAACGCCCCCATGCCCTTCTCGGTGTTCTTCGCGCAGGGCGGGATCGCGTTCCACGAGGGCAGGCTGGACACGCCGTCGGCGGGCTGTGTCCGGCTCGCCCGCGCGGACGCGATCGCGTTCTTCGACTTCCTCGCGGTCGACGACCCCGTCCAGGTGCGCTGAGCGGAGGTTGCGGAGCGAGCATCAGCGCTGACGACCGCTCACCGTGAACCGACCGCCGGTCATCTCAAGATTCGCGCGGATTCGATCGGTCGCGGCGTCGGACGGGTTGTCAGGGAGGAACGACCGCGATTCGTCTGGAGGCGTCATGCCCACTCGTACCTCACGCACGGCCTGGAACGGCACTCTCGAGCAGGGCTCCGGCCAGGTCGAGCTGACCAGCAGCGGCGTCGGCACCTACGACGTGAGCTTCCCGAAGCGCGCTGCCGACGAGGCGGGCGGTACGACCAGCCCGGAGGAGCACATCGCGGCGGCGCACTCGTCCTGCTACGCGATGCAGCTGTCGGCGTTCATCGCTCAGGCCGGTGGCACGCCGCAGTCGCTCGACGTGACGGCCGACGTCACGCTGGGCCCGGACCCGGACGGCGGGTTCGCGATCTCGGACATCAAGCTGACCGTGCGCGGTGAGGTCGAGGGACTCGACGCGGACGGGTTCCAGAAGGCCGCGCAGGCGGCGAAGGACGGTTGCCCGGTCAGCAAGGCGCTGGCTGGCACCACGATCACCCTGGACGCCGCCCTCGACTGAGCGGCGGGCCCCGCGCGATCGCAGAGGAGACTCGAGGAGTGGGCATGAGGTGCACCGGCAACGGGCGGCCGCCCGAGCCGCCGCCGCGACCGAACGGTCGCTGACGACCGACCACCGGGGTGGTTCCGCAAGAGCGGGACCACCCCGGTGGCGTGTTCGGGGCATGTTCCGGCGAAACTCGTAGCGCCGGGGTAGCGCGCGCCGCACTCGCCGGCCGTCCTCACGCCATGTCGTACAGCAGCCGGTAGTAGGCGATGCGCTCCCGGTCGGGGGCGACGCCGTAGCCGTCGTACACCACCTGGTCGTACCCCGGGCCGTAGTCCCACTCGGAGCTCCACGCCGCGACGGCGAGGTCGGCCCACCGGTCGGCCACCCCGAGCGTCCCCAGGTCGACGTGCGCGGCGAACGTGCCGTCGTCGTGCAGGAGCGTGTTCGGGACGCACGCGTCGCCGTGGCAGACGACGAGCCGGTCGATCGGCGGCGGGTCGCCGATCCGCGCCCGGGCCTCCGCGAGCCCGAGGTGCCGGTGTTCGGGGAACCGGTCGGCCGGTCCTTCGCCATCGGCGATGCGCTCGTCGGCGCGGACGAGCCGGCGCTCGACGCTCCAGTCGAAGGGGCAGCCCTCGACGGGCAGTGCGTCGTGGAGCAGTCGCAGCCCGCGGCCGATAGCGGCGGCCGCGGTCACCGGGTCGGCGAGCCACCGCGCGTCCACGGCCGAGCGGCCGGGCACCGCCGCGGTGACCAGCCAGGCGCCGTCGCCGTCCAGGCCGTGTTCGAGGACGGGCGGGACGGGACCCACTGCTGTGCCCAGTCCAGCCGCTCCGCCTCGCCCGGCAGGTCGATCTCCGGGGTGCCCGCGGCGACCCACTTGACGTACCGCGTGCCGTCGTGCCCGCCGTCGAGGCGGAACGTGAGCCCGCCGAGCTCGTTGCGCCACACCGGCGTGATCCGAGAGCCGCCGGCGAGTCCCCGGACGGCGTCGGGGACGGGGACGGGGCCGGTCGGATCCTCGGCGACGACGGGACGGCCCACCCGGAGATGATCGCGGAGGAGTGCCCGCGCTGCGCGGCATTTCGCCGTGCGGACGGTTCGCGCGACGCCCGTCGGCACTGTCGTCCCACCGAGCCGGCCCTGCGCGTCAGCCCTGCGCGTCGGTCCCCCGCGAAACCGGGTGCAGGCGGTCGCCGGGCTGCCTAGGGTCACGGCCCGCCACCCTCCGACGGACAGGACGATGAGCAAGATGACCACCACCGACGTTCGCATCCGCCGGGCCATGGCGAACTCGACGAAGGGTGAGGTGGCCCGGACGACCCTGCCGGCATGGGTGCGGGAACTCGATCTCGACGCCCTCGACGACGTCCTGGGCTGGCGCGACCCGAAGGCGCCGGAGCGCGGCGTCCTGCTCCTCCCCCACGAAAGCGGGCTCGTGGGGATCGCGCTGCGGGCCGGTGAGCGCGCGGTCCGGACCGCAGCGATGTGTGCACTGTGCCGCACCATCACCACAGGTACTCCCGGCTACGGGCAGCGGTACGGGCGCGATTTCTGGGCGGACCTCGACGCCAGACCGGAGTTGCGGCGCTCGTTCGACGCCCAGATGAATTGGCGGTTCCGGGTGCAAGCGACGGAGATCGCTGAACGCTTCGACTGGAGCCGCTTCTCCGAGATACTCGACGTCGGCGGGGGTGATGGGACCGTGCTCGCAGCGATCCTGCGCGCCCATCCCGATCTTCGCGGACGGGTCCTGGACCTGTCCCCGACGACTACCGCTGCTACCGACAGGTTCGCGGCAGCCGGACTCGATGATCGGGCCGGCGCCGTCTCCGGCAGCTTCTTCAACCCTCTGCCCGTGGGGGCCGACGCCTATCTTCTGTCCGACATCCTGCACGACTGGGACGACGACCACGCCAGAAAGATTCTCACTGGGTGTCGTCGGGCCGCCGCATCGGACGGCACCGTGGTGGTGATCGAGCCGGTGCGGGGGCAGGGGGCCGACACCGCGATGGACCTGTTCATGCTGATGTGCTTCGGCGGCCGAGAACGGACGGTCGACGAGCTGGCCAAGCTAGCCGCCGACTGCGGCCTCATGCTCCACGGCTCGGGCCCAGTTGCTGACGGGCGGACGGTGCTGGAGTTCGGAGTCGCACCCCACATGGTGGACGAACCCGGCTGAGGAACGTGGGCGCCATCCCGGCCGACCTGCTGCTCCGCCGCCAGGATTCGAACCTGGACCATCGGAACCAAAATCGTGCTGGTCGTGTAGCTGGCCGTATTGGCCAGGCTGGGACCAGCGACGACTGGTGCGGAGACGTGCGGCGCGTTGTCCTCAGACGGCGAAAGCGTCGTCGTTGCGGTGGGCGCAAACGATAATCGAAGAATACCGACGCCTCGAGGTGCAGATGGCATCCCGTTCCGTCTTGAACCTATGGCTCGGTGTGGTCGGCGGAGTCAATCCGAAACCTCCTCCGATCTCGCCTACTGAACCACGACTTCAACGGCACGTCCCTACCTGTCGTCACCACTCGATTCGAGCCATCGCCGGTTCGGCAACTCAAAGATGGTCGGGCGAGTTCCGACGCCTCGGCAACCTCCATGCGTCCAGTCTGAGAGGGTGGGGGCATGGGGAACGAACCTGGCGGCAGCATCACCCTGACGACCGGAGGCCACGTGCAGCTGTCGAAGCGGCGTGGACTTTCGTCGGCGGTGCCAACCGAACGAAGTTGCAGCGTGTCACGTCCTTGGATGCACACAGAGCCGCCAAAGAGGCGACCACCGAAGCCGCGAAGCATGCGGCGCACGCCGCCGGTGACGCTGCTTCCGCCGCGTACCTCCACCCACCCGCGGTGCAGGGATGGAGGTCCAGCACCGCCGCAGCGTTGCAGGTCGGCCACATTTGCGTGCCGCTGCGCACGCGGCACGTGCGGCCGAATTGTCTGCCGACGGCGATTTAAGTGTGGGAGACCAGCGCATCGAGCAGTAAACATTCAGCGGTGTGGTGGCATGGCGTGATCGCCGGTCGGCCGTTCGGCCTCCGGTGCGCTCGGCTCGGTGTCCGTGGTCAGGTGGGCGCGGGTAGTGCCGGCATCCAGGGGTGGCCGGTGAGCGCGTCGCGTAGGACGGTGATGGCGTTCAGGCCGTTTTTGGCCGCACTGGAGACGTAGCCGCGGATGGTGTAGCGGTCTTTGGTGCGTTTCTCGCTGGTCAGCCGTCCGGACACGTTCTGCTGGACCTTGCTGGGCCGTAGATCGCGTTCGGCCTGGTTGGAGGTGGGCGGCACCTTGAGGTCGTGGGCGAAGCGCAGGACGTCGGCCTGGCGGTCGCGCAGGACTTCCAGCAGCGTGCGGGCCTTGTTTTCGCCGGGTCGGTTGCCGCGGGAGGTGGTCTCGGACAGCCCGACCAGCACCCCGTTGCGGAACCGGGTGATCAGCGGCTCGCGGGTGTCGGGGTCGATGGTGTCGTGGCCGCGCTCGCGGGCGAGGTTGGCCTGGTGGATCAG
>NZ_JAHKRK010000567.1 GCF_019396355.1 Pseudonocardia nigra | reverse complement strand
GCCCCGGAGGTGGGGGTGGAGCGCCGGCAGGTGTTCGACCTGCCGCCGATCACGGTCCAGGTGACCGAGCATCGGCTGATCGCGCGCCGCTGCTCGTGTGGGGCCACCACCTGCGGCCCCGCCCCGGCCGGTGTGACGGCGCCGGTGCAGTACGGGCCGCGGATCACCGCGATCATCCTCTACCTGTATGTCGGGGGAGTTCCTGTCCAAGAAACGCACCGTCCAGGCGCTGGCCGAACTGTTCGGCACCCCAGTCTCCGACGCCACCGTGGCGGCGATGACCCGGCGCGCCGCCGACGGGCTGGACGGATTCCTCACCCGGGTCGGCGACCGGATCGCCGAGGCCGAGGTGGCCGGTTTCGACGAGACCGGACTGCGGGTGGCCGGCAGGCTGGCGTGGGTGCACTGCGCCCGCACCGACCGCTACACCTTGATCACCTGCCATCCCCGGCGCGGCCGCGAGGGCATCAACGCCGCCGGGGTGCTCGGCCGGTTCCGCGGGGTCGCGGTGCACGACGCGTGGGCGCCCTATGACACCTACGCCGACGTCGAACATCAACTCTGTTGCGCGCACGCCCTGCGCGAGCTGGCCGGCGTCACCGATGCCGCCCCGCCGGACGCGGACTGGTGTTGGGCCACGCAGGCCGCAGACGCGC
>NZ_JAHKRK010000566.1 GCF_019396355.1 Pseudonocardia nigra | reverse complement strand
AGCCCTCCGGAGACACCCCCTCCGACCCGTCGTGCGCCACCCGGCGATCATCCCCAGAGGCGACCACCAGACGACACACCTCGACCGGCGTGTCGGCGCCAAGATCAACCTAACGCAAGGCCATTGGGCTATGCCCTCGCCGACCACATGCGCGCCGATCTCGTCATCGACGCGCTCGCGATGGCCGCCCGCAACTACCCGCTCGCCGACCAGGCGATCTTCCACTCCGACCGCGGCACGCCCAATACACGTCCCGGCAGTTCGCCGACTTCTGCGCCGAAAACGGTGTCGTCCGTTCGATGGGCCGGCGCGCCACCTGCTTCGATAACGCGGTCTCCGAGTCGTTCTTCGCGACAAAAAGGAGCTCATCCACACCCGCCCGTGGAGCAACGCCACCGAAGTCCGACAGCACACCTTCCTGTGGATTGAGGGCTACTACAACCGGCGGCGACGACACTCAACCCTCAACTACTTGACACCACTCGAATACGAGCTAGGATTCAGGAAACTGACCGACCTGGCAGCCTAAGCCGGGGGCTTATTCACAAGTCTGAATGGTGACTGCTCTTCGTGACATGAGGGGTACGTCGAGCACTTGATCACGAGTCGGTCTCAATTCGTGCTTGACCGCGTGTCGCGCGAGATGCGCAACAGCTC
>NZ_JAHKRK010000565.1 GCF_019396355.1 Pseudonocardia nigra | reverse complement strand
GATCCTCTGTCTTGTATGGTGCGACGATTGTCTGATAGATTTCGCGTATCAAGAGCCGTTTCAGGCAACGCAGGATTTCCTTTTTGGTCTTCCCTTCTGCGATGCGTCGGGCGGTGTAGGTGATCGTGGGTTCGTGGAATCGCATGCGGACGATCAGAATGCGGTGCAGGGCTGCGTTGGCCTGCCGGTGACCGCCTCTGTTGAGGCGGTGTCGGGAGGTTTTCCCGGACGAGGCGGGGATGGGGCAGGCGCCGCAGAGCTTGGCCAGCGCAGCCTCGCTGCGGATCCGTTCGGGGTTGTCGCCGACGACGAGGAGCAGCTCCGCCGCGGAGTCTTCACCGACGCCGAACAGGCTGGCGAGAGCCGGTGCGGCGCGGTCGGTGAGGGTGGCCAGGACGCGGTCGTGCAGGCGGGCTTCCTGGTCGAGGGCGTGGTAGCGGTCGGCGAGGGCGCGCAGCGTGTAGCGGGCCGCGTCGACTGGCCCGGTCATCGACTCGTAGCGCAGTTTCCGGCATTGTTCGACCAACGCCTTGTCGCCGAGCGGTTCGAGCCTTTCTCGCAGTTCGGCCGGCGCGGTCACAATGATTGTCTTCAGCGTGATGATCGCCTGGCTGCGCGCCTTGGTCGCGGTGTCCTTCGCGATTTTGACCTGTCGGATC
>NZ_JAHKRK010000564.1 GCF_019396355.1 Pseudonocardia nigra | reverse complement strand
GCGGGTCGATCTTGTGGTGAGAACTCCCTATCGGGGGACCCCACGCTCTCACCAGCACCGCGCAGATTGTCCGATATGAGCGTGTCGCGCTCACGTCGCGCTACGATCTTGCTGAGATCACCTCAGTAGTCATTGTGCACGCGGATCGACGAGCACTACCCGTGGGATGGGGTCGGCCCTGAGCCGCGTCGTCGTGGCGAGGCGGCGAGCGGTCAGCTTTGAGACAGGGAAACGTGCCCGGCAAGAGGTTATAGGCGGAGCAGCGGGGGACGAGTGCGACAGCTGCTCAAGCCGACGTTCACATTTGGAGCCCGGCTGACCAACAGCTGGCGCGGTCCGCGCGCGGTGCGGCCCGGCCACGTCCCTTCACCCAGACGCCCTGCCGGGGACGGTTGCCAGCCGGGCTGCTACCACTGTTCAGCTGACAGCCAAGATCATTACAAGACTGCGACATTGTCGACGACGACGTGAAAGGCGCTGCCTGGATCGGCGTACACATAGAAGCGCAGAATTCGAACCGGCTCGTCCTGAGGGGACGTCACCGAATGTGGGTCTTCGATCTTGGCCGGGCAACGACCGTTTCGACCTGGCTCGCCGGTGACGTTCTGTAGTTGCCCTTGGGTGGGGTGACCCTGGTGTGAGGTGCCCGCAGCTCTTCGTGATCATGACTGTTGCT
>NZ_JAHKRK010000563.1 GCF_019396355.1 Pseudonocardia nigra | reverse complement strand
TCTCCGCCAACAGGCGCCTGCTGGGCGTCCAACGACTCAGCCACAACCCGATCCGCGCCGCCGAGGCGTTCACCGCCGTGCACGACCCGACCATCACCAGCGAGGGCAACCGGATCGCCGGGCTGCGCCTCGGTGACCGCAGAGCACACGCCCTGCTGCAAGCACTGCTGGTGTTCCGGCTGCTCCCGCACGGGTTCCGCAACCGCGACCTCCGCGCGCTGCTCGCCGGGCTGCTCGGCAGAGCACCCGCGCAGATCAGCGCCGGCCAGATCAGCTACGACCTGCGTCGACTGCGCGCCCACGGACTCATCGCCCGCATCCCCCGCAGCCACCGCTACCAGCTCACCGAGACCGGGCTGCACCACGCGATGCTGATCACCCACATCGACACCAAGCTGCTCCAGCCCGGCCTCGCACACCTCACCGACCCCGACCCACCCGCCCCCAGCGCGCTGCGGACCGCAGCCCGCGACTACCAGCGCGCCCTCGACCACCTCACCCGAGAAGCCGGATTCGCCGCCTGAACCGACCTTGACTCGATCAAACCGACTTCGTCGGTCCTAGCGCCCCAGTCCCCTTCCGGGACCCCGCCCGGAACGGGTGGCCCCTTCGGGGCAGCTGCTGGGAACCTTCGGTGGTGGTCGATGGGTTCAGTGCGCGGTACGGCGATCTGCTGTT
>NZ_JAHKRK010000562.1 GCF_019396355.1 Pseudonocardia nigra | reverse complement strand
CACTGTCCACCGCAGCCCTTGTGTTGATCTTCTTCCTTGGACAGAAGCATGATCAACCAAGGGCTGCACTCATGATCAACCGGGGTCTCCGAGCTGGTGTCGCACCCCGGAGGTTAAAGATCAAGCTGAGGGCGGTCTCACGGATCGGCCGGGCGCACCACGTCGACCCGGTCGAACCCCTCGTCGGCTGACGGTGGGACCAGCCGCTTGCCGGTGGCGAGCACGCCCACCAGCGGCACCCGGGACCGCCCTTCCCGCGCGGCGTTCCGCTCCAGGCACACCTCGAGTGGCACGTCCACGTGCACGGCGCGGACGGCCGCCCGGTGCCGGCGCGCGAGCGCGATCAGCGGGGCCCGGTCGGCGGGGGAGGGGTTGGTGTTGTCGACGACGACGCTGCGGCCGGCGGCGAGCAGCTCGTCGACGACCCGCTGCTGACGGGCCTCCCGCCGCCGGGCGCCCGGCCAGTGGTCCTTGCTAACGACGGTGTGCGTGCCGGCGAGGTGGGTGCGCACCCAGGGCCCCGGCGTTCTTGCCGTTTGGGTCTGATGTCCGTTTTGCCCCTGGTGGTGGACTCGTTTGAGGGGCCGGTGTGAGGGGAGCGCGACCCCTGGTGATCTTTCAGGTGTTGAAGCCGAAGATCGTCCCGGGGGTCGCGCTCGTGTCCACAGTATCGTCGTT
>NZ_JAHKRK010000561.1 GCF_019396355.1 Pseudonocardia nigra | reverse complement strand
GACACGCCGAGACCACGAGTTTCCACACCGAGCCAAACGCTCTGACCAGCCACGTCAGCGACACTGTTCACGACGCAAACCAGCAGCTCACAGGCTTGATCATCCTGCTGGCTCAAGATAACCCAGGAGAGCCTCAACGCCCGCTACCGGCGCGGTCAAGGCGCGTGGTCATTTCCCGACCGAGCAGGCCGCGCTCAAGTGCCTCTACCTCGTGACTCGCTCACTGGACCCGACCGGGAAAGGCAGGGCCCGGTGGGCGATGCGCTGGAAGGCCCTGAACGCCTTCGCGATCACCTTCGAGGGACGTATCGTCCCCAGCAACGGAAGCTAGTGCGTTGACCATGAACGTTCACCGGGTTGGCGACACGCCGGTCAGCGTCCCCGGGTTGGAGTCCTGTTGATCTCACTCTGGATCTCGACGTCAGGTCGGGGATCGAGGTGGGGGTCGGATGGCAGAGCCGGTCAGAGCGCGCAGGCTCACTGATGAGGAGGGTCAGCGGTTGAGCCAGATCGTGCGCCGGGGCAAGCACGGTTCGATCCGGGTCCGCCGAGCCGTGATCATCATGGCGTCGTCGTCGGGGACACCGGTTCCGGCGATCGCCCGCCTGGTGGCTGCGGACGAGGACACCGTGCGCGATGTGGTGCACGCCTTCAACGAGCGGGGGTTGGCCGCGCTGGACCC
>NZ_JAHKRK010000560.1 GCF_019396355.1 Pseudonocardia nigra | reverse complement strand
CTTGACGATGCGCATCAGGCTGTCCTTCCGTTGTCGGTCGGCGAGCGGCGTCGGGATCTCCGGATCCACCGCCCGCGACGCGGGCACCGGGTGTGTCCGCACAGAAGGAACCCGGATCACCGCGACGGTCTTCGGCATTGCCACCAGATGCATCCGATCCGGGGAAGATGCAGGTCAGGCCGAATATGAGGAGGCATGAGGCGGGTTGCGCGGCCGCCCCGTCCGGCAGCCGGGTGGCACTGGGCCGGATGGACGGCCCGGCTGGGTTCCGGTGAGCCTGACCCACGAGCAGGCCCTGGTCGACTACGACCCGGACCAGGTCACGCCCGAGGAGATCCTGGGGACGCTGCGCGACGTCGGCTACGAGTTGTATGACCCGCGGAAGCTGCGCCCGTTCGAGGAGGAAGAGGCGGACCTGGTCCGCGAGGGCGCCCGGCTGCTGGTCGCGGTCGCAGCCAGCCTGACCGCGATCGGGCTGATCGCCGAGGTCACCGGCATCTGGTCGATGCTGGTCCCGGCCTTGGTGGTGGCGCTGATGGTGCCGCTGTCATATGCGCTGCTGCACCCTCGACTCGAGCCGCCGGCGGTGTTGCGCAACCGGCTGTCCGATTCAGCGGACACGACGAAAGGGATGAACCTGCTGGGCGCCTCTGAAGCGTTCCCTCATCGATCAACCGCTTACCGCG
>NZ_JAHKRK010000559.1 GCF_019396355.1 Pseudonocardia nigra | reverse complement strand
CTCGCCGACCGCGCCAACATCGCCCACGCCCGACGAGACCTCCTCAACCGCGACGACGTCTTCACCGCGTACGGCATCTAACTGAATCCGACCAAACCGGACAAAGATCAACAACGCCGGGGCCCTGTCCCAGTGTCCGGGGGCAGCGCGATCGGTGACCTCCGCCGGACGGCGGTCGATGGGTGTGCTCGGGGGTGATGAAGCCGCGGTGGTTGCGGCCCTCGCGCCGGGTCCGTGCCCGCGGCACCCGCAGCGCACGCCCAGTCCGCAGGCATGCCACGTGCTCGCGGGACAGCCCGCCCCGATCCTGGATGTAGAGCGCCTGGTAGATCGCCTCGTGCGAGATCCGCATCGTCGGGTCATGCGGGTGGTCGCGCCGCAACCGCGCCGCGATCTGCTCTGGACTCCACGCCCGGCCCCAGCGACGGTCCGCACGCCGGGCGCGATTGCGACCGGTGAACGGCACCGACGGTCCGGGCACGGTCACCCCCTGCTCGGTGACCAGTCGACCCGATAGACGATCCTGCACATAACGGCGCAACCGCGGGCACGCGACCAGCGGCCTTATTCATAAGCCGCGAAGAAGAATAGTCCGACAATGGCTTTGACTGCGCTCGGGTACTTGCTGATCGGTGCGCGGTATCGGCCGCCTTCTTCGCTGAGCATCCGCCACGTCTTGAGATGAGC
>NZ_JAHKRK010000058.1 GCF_019396355.1 Pseudonocardia nigra | reverse complement strand
AACGCGCCCACGAGGCCGGGATCGAAGGCAACTCGAAGATGGACGAGCAAGAACTCCGCGAGGCCCTGCAGCAGGTCTCACAGGGCGACAGCCCGGAAGAGGCCAAGCGCGAAGCCAAGGACTGACCGCCGATCGGCCGTTCGGTGAGACTCGGGTGCCGGGTGAGCAGCACGTGCGCGAGCGGCGCCAGGGGGCCCGATGCGGCGGGAGTACGCTTTCGACCGTTCCCCGTGCCGGTCACACCGGCGGTGGCATCACGAGCTGCTGCTGCTTCTGTGCGAGGCGCTGCAGGGAGATCCGGCTCTTGGTCGTCTGCAGCTGTGACAGTGTGATCCCGCTGCGCATGATCAGCTCACGTAGGGGGATGGCCATCCGGGGAAACCCGCCGGGGGTGGCACTTCGCCGACAGCTCCACGAGCTGGGTGTTGTGGTCCGGGTAGTCCACGCCTCAACCGCGATGCCCCCACCGGGCAACGCGGAGGTCAACCGCACCACGTCAACGGGCCCGAGTGCCACGAGGTCGTCGACATCGAGGCCGTCGACGGCGGACGCCAGCAACTCCCGCTGCGGCTTGGTCAGCAGCCGCCGTGCCGGGCGCCGCCGACGCAATGCCTGGTGAGCGTCGTCGAGGTGCAGGCGCCGCTTGAGCGTGGCCCGACCAGGTGACCGTGGTGGGCAGGACATCCAGCTCAACCGCGAGGTTCCGGCTGTGGCGTTCGGATGCCTCCGTTGCTGGCTTCCGCAGTTTCACGACTGTGTCGACACCGGTGTCCGCGGTCAGGCGGACCCGGACCACCACGCCGCGGCGATGCAGGGCGAGGTCCGGGGTGTCGAAAAAGAACACCTGCCGCACCGTCGGCGGATCGATCTCCGTGTCGAAAACCGCCGTCGCGGCCTCGAGGGAGTCAGCGACGAGTGCCTTGAGCTCGACACGCTCGACCCGACGATGCGCCCGTAGGACTGCTGGCAGGAAATACCAGAAGCGCTCCGGGTTGGAGGCATGACCGGAACGGTCACGCTGATGTGGGGCATCAGCATGACCGGAACGGTCACGCTGATGTGGGGCATCAGCCGATGGCAGCCACGGCGGCGTCGACATTGGAATGGATCGAGAACTGCTCAGCGCACCCGGTGAGGTCGAAGACCAGCGCGACCGGGCGATGCCCGGTCACACCGGTGAGGTGGGTGCCGATCCCGTCGCGGTGAGCACGGTGACGTGCAGTCAGCAGCGCGCGCAGCCCGGCGCTGCTGAAGAACGACACCGCCGACAGGTCGACGATCAAATGCTCGGGGCTCTGCTCGAGCTGCTGCATCAGCGTGTGGCGCAGCTGCGGTGCAGTGATCTGGTCGAGCTCGCCGCGGACGGTCACCACCAGGACACCGGGTGCTCGATGGCGCACGCACGTTCCGAGTGGCGTGTCGGGACACGGCCACTGGTCGACGCAGCGCTCGTCGGTCATCGGTGCCTCGCTCGGTCGCCCTACCCGTCGTGTTGCCCAGCATGGAGACGGCTCTCGCTGGGCTGCGATCCCCCCGTTGTCTCGATCCACCGTAAGAGCCGCCGAGCGTCGTGTCATTGGAAAACATGCTCTGACCTCCGGAAACAACCCGATCGGAAGAGCGCGCATCGATTGCACAACGAACAGTAGTCGCGAGCACGGGGGTCGGTTGCGAGCCGATGAGACGGCATCGTCCGGAGCCGCTCCGCAACAGATCAGTCGGCCATCTTTGATGTCCGCACCCCTGCTGGCCGAGCTGCTCGCTGCCTTGGGCGACCTCCAATCGGACCTGCCCGCGGACAAGGCGGCACCGATCCCGTGCCGGCCCGCCTGGCCGCCCTCGGCGCGCTGGCCCGGGCCGGCTACCCGTCGGACTTACCATCGCCCCGATCATGCCGCTGCCCGGCTGGCGCGACGAGTACACGACCCTGCTCGACGCGCCCGCGCCGAGCTCGACGGCGTTCCCGGCCTCGACCTGACCGTCGAGTGCAACACCCACGGTTCACCCCGGGCAGCCGCGAGGTATCACCGGCTGGTACCCCCGCACCAGATCGACATAGACCCGGCGACACGGACGCGCAAACGCGGCAAGTTCGGATCGACCAAGCACGTCCACCCTCCCCCGGCACGATGCGCGAGCTGCGTTCCTGGTTCGACAGGGCGCTCGCCGAACGGCTTTCCGGAGCCCATCAGCTGTACTGGACGTGAGCGCAGAAACCCCCGAACCGGGGGCTCGACGCGCTCCCCGCCGCGGCTCACACTGGTCGGCGCCCCCACTCCTAGCGACAAGCACCGGGACGGACGGCGCCATGCCGGACAAGCTCACCGAGCGACTCGACGCCCACAACGTCAGCGTCGACGAAGACCTTGCCCACCTGCACCTGTGCGGCCACGTGCACTTGCAGACCGGCCGCGTCTGCTGCCTGCCGGTCTGTCATACCGGCAGCTGCGAGTTCCGCTGCTCGGACGACATCCCCCGGTCGAACGGCAACCCGCAGTAGCGACCTCAGACCGCTCCAACGGTGACTCACGACGCGCTCGTCGCGCCGTCGCCAGATAACTCCACGCCGCGTCGGGCGTAGGCGCCTCGCATTGGGCTGGTACCGGCCCTCGCACCTTCCTGCCGCAATCGGCGTCGGTCGGGGTGCGTCATGGGTAGATCACCGCCCAAAGTTTCAACGCGCGCGCCTCGCCGCCGATCCGAACGGGACGCGACGTCACGCCTATCGGCTCAGCGCGACAGCCACACGTCCCTCCAGGAGGTTGGAGCGCGAATTGGGTGCGGCGGCCGGACAGTGCCCAGCCGCGGCCGAGGACGGGCCCGAGTGGTCGCCAGCGGCGTGTGGACGCCCACCGCATGGTCCGTTTGTCCGATAGGGCATGATTGACGCGATGGGTGCGCGATCAAGCAGATCGAGGACCGCGGCCGTCGCCGCGTCCCGTCTCGTCCTGCTCGCGCTCACCCTCACCGGAGTCGTCGCGATGCACGGTCTCGCGACGAGCGACGGGGCCGGGCAGCATCGCAGCGCGGTCGGGCTCGTCCTCGCGCCATCCGCCGATCACCCGCCGATGGGCACCGCCGCTGGGCCGGATGTCGCAATGCCGGCTCACGATCCGGCCCGAACGACGGTGGACGACACCCAGCGGCACGACGGACACGGCGCGATGGCCGCGTGTGTCGCCGTCCTGCTGGGCCTCCTCGGCGTCATCGCACTCCGGCTCCTGCGCGCCGGCGCCGGGATCGGCGGTGTGCGCACGCCCTTCCCCCGGCGGTCCACCGCAGCTGCCGCCCGCGCCCCGCCCCGACCCCGGTTCCTGTCCCTCTGCGTGTTCCGGATCTGAGGAGCTGCGCGCCCGGCGCATCCCGGGCCGCCGCCCCGACGCATCCGAACACCCGGAGGAAACGCAATGACCAGCACCGCACCCGCCCGACGCATCGCCGGGGTCGCCGGCGCCGTCCTCGCAGCCGTCGCCCTCGCCGGCTGTGGTGGCGAGGCCGCAGCCCCGGCCGACTCGGGCTCCCCGCCCGCCACGTCGTCGGCGCCGACATCCACCACCGCGCAGGCGGACGAACAGTTCAACGAGGCCGACGTCCGCTTCGCGCAGATGATGATCCCGCACCACCGGCAGGCCATCGAGATGGCCGAGCTCGCGGCCGACCGCGCCCAGAACCAGGAGGTCGAGGCGCTCGCCGAGGAGGTCATGGCCGCTCAGGACCCGGAGATCGAGACGATGACCGGGTTCCTCGAGTCCTGGGGCGCCGAGGTTCCCGCCGACGACAGCAGGGGCGGGATGGACCACGGCGACACGGGGCACGGCGACATGGGCGGGATGTCGGGGATGATGACGCCCGAGCAGATGCAACAGCTGCGCTACGCCAGCGGGCCGGAGTTCGACCGGATGTTCCTCGAGATGATGATCGCGCATCACGAGGGTGCGGTCACCGATGCCGAGCGGGAGCTCGCCGAGGGCGTCAACGAACAGGCGAAGGCACTGGCCTCGGAGATCACCGACGCGCAGACCGCGGAGATCGAGCGCATGCAGATGCTGCTGCAGACGGTCTGATCCCCATCCAGTGACCGACCGGGGCGGCGCACTCGCTGCCGCCCCGGTCGCGCCCCGCACCACACCGGGAGTCCCCGTGCGTCGCCCGTCCCTGTTCCTGGCCCTGTCGGCCGCCGCCGCGATCGCGTCGGCATGCACCACCCCCGCGTCCGCTCCCCCCGAGCCCGCCGCTGCCCCCTCCCCGCATCTCGGGTTCGGGCACGTTCACGGCGTCGACCTCAACCCCGCCGACGGGCTCGTCTACGCCGCGACCCACTTCGGCGTGTTCCGCCTGGGGTCCGCCGGCCCCGAGCGCATCGCCGACCGCCACCAGGACACGATGGGCTTCACCATCGCCGGCCCGGACCTCTTCCTCGCCAGTGGTCACCCGGACATGCGTGAGCCCGGCCCACCGCACCTCGGCCTGCTGGTGAGCACGGACCGGGCCCGGACCTGGCAGCCGGTCGCGCTGCGCGGCGAGGGCCGACTTCCACGCCCTCACCACCGGGGGTGCGACGGTCTACGGCTTCGACGCGACGGACGGCGTCGTGATGCGCAGCGACGACAGCGGCAGGACGTGGCAGCGCGGCGCCGTCCTCGATGCGGCCGACCTCGACGTCGACCCGGCCGATCCGGCCCTCGTGCTCGCCACGACCGAGCGGGGGCTCCTGCAGAGCACCGACGGCGGGACGACCTTCACCCTCGCCGCCGCGCAGCCACCGCGGCCGCTGCTCCTGATCGACCACGCCGGGGACCTGCTCGCCGGCGTCGACGCGGCCGGCGGAGTGTGGGTTCGCTCGGACGACACGTGGGTCCAGGCCGGGGCCCTGCCCGGGGCGCCGGCCGCGTTCACCGCCGTCGACGCCACGCGCTATCTCGCCGCGACCGCGGAGGCCGTCCTCAGCACGCGGGACGGCGGCCGCAACTGGTCGCCGATCGCCTCCACATCCGGGTGAGGACGTTGCCGTGACGAGCTCTCCCGACGACCGCGTCCGGCTCCGGGACGTGTTCGCCCACCCCGGATACCGGCGGTTGTGGACGGCCCGGACCGCCTCCCAGTGGGGCGACGTGTTCGCCACCGTGGCGTTGAGCCTGCTCGTGTTCGACCTGACCGGCTCCGCGCTCGGCGTCAGCGCCGTCGTGGCGGTCGAGATCGTTCCCGTGCTCCTGCTCGCCCCGTTCGCCGGAACGCTCGTGGATCGGCTCCCGCGCGTCCACGTCATGGTCGCCGCCGACCTGCTCCGCGCGGTCCTCGCCGCCACGCTGATCGTGGCAGGGGACGAGGTGATCGCGGTCTACGCGATCGCGTTCGGGCTCTCGGTCGGAGCCGTGCTGTTCAACCCGGCGGTGAACAGCACGCTGCCCACGCTCGTGGCCGACCGCGAGCTCGTCGCCGCCAACAGCGGGATCTGGACCGCCGCGGTGCTCAGCCAGATCGCGCTCGCCCCGCTGGCCGGTGTCGTCTACGCCGCACTCGGGCCGGGGCCGGCGTTCGGGATCAACGCCGCCAGTTTCCTGGTCAGCGCCGCGGCCCTGGCCGGGCTGCGGCTGCCCGCCGCACCGGCCCCCACCCGGCGGGCCGGGTTCTTCGCCGACGCCGCCGCCGGGGTCCGACTGGTCGCCGGCGACCGGCTGCTGCGCGCGCTCGGAGCCGGCCAGCTGCTCGCCGCACTGTCCGCGGGCGCCACCAGCGCGTTGTTGGTGGTGCTCGCCCGCGACCACCTCGGGTTGGCCCCCAGCGGCTACGGGCTGCTGCTCGGCGCCATCGGGGTCGGTGCGGTGCTGGGCCCGTTCCTGCTCACCCGGCTGGTCACCGACCCGCGCCGACCGGCGTTCGTGTTCGGGCCGTTCGCGCTCCGGGGCGTGGTCGACGTCGTCGTCGCCACCTTCAGCGCGCTGCCGGTCGCGCTGATCGCGCTGGCCGCCTACGGGCTCGGCACGTCCAGCGGCGCCGTCACGTTCAACTCGCTGCTCCAGGCCCACGCACCCGCCGCGGCACGGGGACGGGTCTTCGCCGGCTTCGACGTCCTCTGGCAGCTCGGCCGCCTCGTCTCCCTGCTCGTCGGCGGCCTGCTCGCGGCCGCCGTGGGCATCCAGGCGGTCTACTATCTCGGCGGCGCGCTGCTGCTGGTCGCCGCCGCGGTCGGCTGGCACGGAATTCGCAGCAGGCCCGCGCCGCCGTGATCGACACCCAGCCGCCTACCTGCCGGCCGACCTCGTCGCGCCGGCGAAGTGGCACGCGCTGGAATGGTGGGCAGCGCGACCGCGCGGAATCAGCGCCGGGTCGTCATCAGCGCACACGCCCGATGCCTGCCAGCAGCGGGTGCGGAACCGGCATCCGGTCGGTGGATGGGCCGGGTCCGGTAGCTCGCCGGCGAGCACGATCCGGCTGCGTCGCTCCCGGCCAACCGGGTCGGGCACCGGCACGGCGGACAGCAGCGCCTGCGTGTAGGGGTGGGCGGGCGCCGCGAAGACCTCGTCCCGGGGCCCGGTCTCCACGATCCGGCCGAGGTACATCACCGCGACCCGGCCGGCCACCTGCCGCACGACCGCCAGATCGTGGGCGATGAAGAGGTAGGAGAGGTCGAGCTCGCGCTGCAGCCGGTCCAGGAGGCCGACGATCTGCGCACGCACCGACACGTCGAGGGCCGACACCGGCTCGTCGAGCACCAGCACCCGGGGCTCGAGCGCGAGGGCCCTGGCGATCCCGACCCGCTGCCGCTGCCCGCCGGAGAACTCGTGCGGGAACCGGCCGCGCGAGTCCGGGTCGAGCCCCACCAGTTCCAGCAACTCACCGACGCGGGCCGCGCCGGCGGCCCCCCGGTAGCGCCGATGCACCCGCAGCGGCTGGCTGACCGCCTCCCCGACGCGCATCCGCGGGTTGAGCGACGCGTAGGGATCCTGGAAGACGATCTGCAGCTCGCGCCGCAGGGCACGCAGCGCGCGTCCCCGCACTCGGGTGACATCCTCTCCGTCGACGAACACCCGGCCCGCGGTCGGCTCGAGCAGCCGGACCACCAGCCGGGCGAGCGTGGACTTGCCGCACCCCGACTCCCCCACCAGCCCGAGCGTCTCCCCGGCGGCGAGGTGGAAGCTCACCCCGTCGACGGCGCGCACCGTGCCGTCCCGCGTCGGGAAGTGCTTGCTCAGGCCCTCGGCCCGGAGCACGTCGCGCGTCATGTGTCCCCGGACCGCAACGGGAAGTGGCAGGCGACCTGGTGCACGGTTCCGGACCGGGCCGGAGGCGCTTCTGTGCAGCATCGCTCGTGGCGGCACGGGCAGCGCTCCGCGAACCCGCACCCGGAGGGCAGCACCCGCAGCGCCGGAGGCTGTCCGGGGATCGGGTCGGTCAGCACGACCGGACCGTCGAGGCGCGGCACGCTGGCCAGCAGTGCCGCGGTGTAGGGGTGCCGCGGTGCCGCGAACACGGATTCCACCGAACCGGTCTCGACCACCCGGCCCGCGTACATCACCACCACCCGGTCGGCCATCTCGGCGATGACCCCGAGGTCGTGGCTGACGAGCACGATCGCCGCACCGGTCTCGGCCCGGGCCAGCCGCAGCACGTCGAGCACCTGCGCCTGGATCGTGACGTCCAACGCGGTGGTCGGTTCGTCGGCGATGAGGACGGCCGGCCGGTTCGCGATCGCGGCGGCGATCATGGCGCGCTGCCGCATCCCGCCCGACCACTGGTGCGGGTAGTCCCGGAAGCGTGCCGCGGCAGCGGGCACCCCGACGAGCTCCAGCAGCTCGACGGCCCGGGCCCGCGCCGAGGAGGCCGACCGGTGGCGGTCGTGCACCCGCAGCGCCTCGGCGATCTGCTCCCCGACGCGCATCGAGGGATGCAGCGACGTCAGCGGGTCCTGGAACACCACGCCGACCTCGCGCCCGCGCACCCGGCGCAGCTCCCGCCGCGACATCCGCAGCAGGTCCCGCCCGTGCAGGAGCACCTCGCCGCCGACGATGCGGGCCGGGGGCTCGGGCAGCAGCCGCATGCCGCCCAGCAGGGTCGCGGTCTTGCCGCACCCCGACTCGCCGACGACGCCGACCACCTCACCGGGGTGCACATCCAGGCTCACCTCGGTCACCGCGTGCACGGTGCCGGTCGGGGTCGTGAACTCCACCGTCAGGTCCCGGATCGACAGCACCGGCCCCATCACCTCCGGCCCGCTCATCGACGCCCGCCCAGCACGTCGGTGAGGGCGTCGGCCAGCAGGTTCATCCCGAGTACGGCGATCACGACGGCCGCGCCGGGGAACAGCGCCAGCCACCAGGCCACCCGCAGGTAGTCCTGGGCCTCGCCGGCCAGGTAACCCCAGCTGATCCGGTTCGGGTCGCCGAGGCCCAGGTAGCTGAGGCTCGCCTCGATGAGGATCACCTGGGCGAGCAGCAGACCGAGGTAGACGATCGCGGCGGGCAGCGCGTTGGGCAGGATCTCGCGCACGACGATGCGCAGCGGCGACGCCCCGCTCGCACGGGCGGCCTCGACGAACTCCCGCCTGCGCAGCGCGAGGACCTCCGCCCGCACCACCCGGGCCAGCAGCTCCCAGGACGCCAGGCCGAGCACGAGGACCAGCCGGTCCAGGCCCGGCCCGAAGAGCGCGATCACCACGATCGCCAGGAAGAACACCGGAAGGACCTGCACGAACTCGGTGGCGCGCATGAGCAGGTCGTCCACCCGCCCGCCCCGGTAGCCCGCCACCGTCCCGACCGTGCCGCCGATGATCAGTACCAGCACCCCGACCGAGCCGGCCACCAGCACCGACGTGCGCGCTCCGTGCACGATGCCGCTGAGCAGGTCCCGACCCAGCGCGTCCGTCCCCATCGGATGGGCGGCGGAGGGCGGCGCGAGCGACGGCCCCGTGATGGCGAACGGGTCGGCAGGCGCGATCAACGGCGCGAACGCCGCCGTCAGGACCACCAGCCCCACCAGCATGGACCCGATCGACCCGCTCGGGCTGCTCAGGACACGGGTGAGCAGGCCGGGGGCGGCAGGCGCTCCCGACCCGACCGGCATGTCAGTGGTAACGGATGCGCGGGTCGAGCCAGGCATAGGCGAGGTCCGTGACGAGGTTGGCGAGCACGACGGTGACGGCGACGAGGACGAACACGCCCAGCACGATCGGCGTGTCGCGGTTCTGCATGCTCGACAGCAGGAGCTGCCCGACACCGGGCCAGCCGAACACCACCTCCACGACGATCGCTCCGGACACCACGTGGCCCACCCGTCCGCCGATCACGGTGGCCACCGGCAGCATCGCCCGGCGCAGCCCGTGCCGGACCAGGACGGCGTGCTCGGGCACACCCTTGGCCCGCGCGGTGCGGATGTGGTCACGACCCAGTTCCTCGACGAGGCCGCCGCGCGCGAGCCGCGTGACCGCGGCCAGCTCGGCGGCGGCCAGCACGAGCGCGGGAAGCGCGAGGTGGCGGGCGACGTCGAGCACGAGCGCCCAGCCGGTGGCGGGGTTGCGTGCGCTGGTCATCCCCTGGACGGGGAACCATCCCAGGCGCAGCGCCAGCGCCAGCACGGCGAGCTGGCCGATCCAGAACACCGGAGCGGCGTAGAGCCCCAGCGACAGCGTGCTCACCGCGATGTCGCGGGCCCCGCGCGGCCGGGACGCCGCGACCACGGCGAGCGCGATCCCACCGAGCGCGGAGAGCACCAGTGCGGTGCCGGTGAGCAGCACCGTGGCCGGCAGCCGCTCCAGGATCGCCTCCATCGCCGGCCTGCCCTGGATGTAGGACGTTCCGAAGTCGGCCTCCAGCACGTTGCCGGCGTAGACGGCCAGCTGCGTCGGCAGCGGCTCGTCCAGGCCGAACTTGTCCCGCATGAACGCGTAGTACTCCGCATCCCCGTTCTGCCCGGCCAGCGCGAGCACCGGATCCCCCGGCGCCACGTGGATGAGCAGGAAGCCCACCAGCAGGATGCCCGCGACGGTCGGCGGAACCTGCGCCGCCCGGATGCCGATGTAGCGCAGCATCATCCGGGACCTCCGGCCCTCACTGGGGAGGCGTGCAGTACGCCGTCTTCGCGAAGTGCCCCGACGGCCCGAACTGTTGACAGCCGCTGCGGAAGATCCTGGTGGACGTGGTCTCCACGACCCAGGCGTAGGGCGCATCGTCGACGGCGATCTGCTGGATCCGTCGGTAGAGCTCCGATCGCTCGTCCTGGTCGACGGTCCCCGCGGCCTGCTCGAACAGGGCATCCACCTCCGGGTTGCGGTAGGCCGAGGAGTTCGAGAACGGGGTGGCGCTGATGTTGGTGCTGAGGTGTTGGCGTTTGACGCCGATCTCCGGATCGGTGCCGTTGCAGTAGCTGATGATGTTCGTGTCGAAGTCCCGCTGGGCGAACACGGTCTGGGCGAAGACCGGCGGGTCCAGCGGCTGGAGGGTGACGTCGATGCCGACTTCGGCGAGCTGGGCGCGATACAGCTCGGCGTACTGGTTGAACGACGGGAAGGCCAGGAAGTCGATCGCGAGGGGCGTGCCGTCGGGGACCCCGGCCACGCCATTGGCGGCGCGGGTGCCGCCGGCCGCAGGCCGTGTCCAGCCCGCCTCGTCGAGCAGCCGCTCAGCCTGCGCCGGGTCGTGGAACGGGTAGTTCTCCAGGTCCTCGACATGCGCGAACGGGATGCCGCTCGAGATCGGGGCATCGGCGACGCGGCCCTCGCCGAACAGGACCCGGTCGACGAACTGCTGGCGGTCGAGGGCGAACGAGATCGCGCGGCGCACCCGCACGTCCTGGAAGACGGGCCGATCCAGGTTGAAGCTGACCGTCATGATGCAGTTCGACCCGCCCGGGTTGATCGAGGTCTGCAGCGTCTCGAACGCCGGGTCCGCCTCGAGGGCGGCCCGCTCGGCGCCCGGCACCCCGAAGAGCCAGTCGACCTCGCCGGCGCGCAGGGCGTTGACCTGACTGGAGTCCTCCGGGAGGACGCGCATGACGACCTCGTCGAGGTGGGGCAGGTCGGGCTCGAAGTACTCGGCGTTGCGTGCCATGCGGATCTCGGCGCCCGGGGTGTAGGAGACGAACCGGAACGGGCCGGTGCCCACCGGGGCCTGGTTCGCCGGGTTCGTCGCCGGGTCGGTGCCCTCGTAGATGTGCCGCGGGACGATCGGCGCCTCGGTGACGTCGAGCTGCTGCAGCAGCGGGGCGTAGGGCTCGGTGAAGCGGAACTCGACGGTCAGCGGGTCGGGCGCCGTGATCGACTCGATGGCCGAGCCGACCGACGCCTGGGTGCGCGAATGCAGCTTCAGCAGCACCTCCTCGAAGCTGTACTTCACGTCGGCCGAGCTGAACGGCTGCCCGTCGTGCCACGTCACGCCGTCCCGCAGGGTGAACCGGTAGAGGGCGCCGTCCTCGAGGACCTCCCAGCTCTCCGCGAGCTCCGGAACGGGTTCGAGTTCCGGCGTCAGCCCCACGAGGCCGTTGAACATCAGCTCGGACGCCGTGTGCACCGCGCCGCTCGTGGTCGTGGCGGGGTTGAGGTTTCCGGGATCACTGTCGATCGCCACGACGAGCGTGCCACCGCGCACGGGCTCGTCCACGGGAGGCGCCGCCGGCGCCGGATCCGGACTGCTGCACCCGGCGAGCACCACGGCCACGACCGCGGTGACCACGAGTGCCGACCGACGAACGCCCACAACGCCTCCCGCGTCTCTGCGGCAGTGATCTGGATCACCAGGGAGGGAGACGGTAGCTGGTAAAGGCTTTGGTCAAGTAGAGGGCGAACGCATATACCGCTCCTAGATGCGAAAGGCATCTACCTCTGGTAGACCGGGCGACGACAACGGCACGAACGCGTTTGTCGGCGCGCTCAGGAGGTCCGATGACGACCAGCGGCAGCATCGCGC
The DNA here is from genome assembly GCF_019396355.1 of Pseudonocardia nigra. Lineage (GTDB taxonomy): Bacteria > Actinomycetota > Actinomycetes > Mycobacteriales > Pseudonocardiaceae > Pseudonocardia > Pseudonocardia nigra. The sequence goes on along the minus strand of NZ_JAHKRK010000058.1, from coordinate 25,051 downwards.
CGACCCGATCACCCCACTGGACGACCGGATGGCTGGCCGGACTCGGTGTGGTCCTCGTCGCCGCGGCCCTGCTCGTCACGCTCATCCGGCTGGCCAGGACGATCGCCGCGGAGGCCGCGGAGATCGATTCGGGACTGCGCCGCACCGCCGAGAACACGAATCCACTGTGGAAGGTCGACGCGCTCAACCGGACCTTGCAGCGCATCGTGCGCGCGGTTCGGCCGCCGGCGGTGCAGCCTGACAACGAGGTCCGGCAGTGAACGCGCGCAGCGCTGCGATCGGCGGCCTGGCCGCCGGGGCGGGTGCGACAGCGCTGGTCGGTGCGCTGCTCGCGCGCGTCGCCCGTCCCACGGGGGAGATCGAGCGCTATGCCGACGACGTCGCCGTCGCCGCGGACGGGATCGCCGGCAACCTCGCCGCGACCGAGATGCTCCAGCGGACCAGCGAGCTCGCCGACACCGTGCTGGCACTGGTGGCGGAGCGGAGGCGGGATGAACGCGGCTGACGAACGGGCCTGGAAGCAGACGCTCGTGGCCGGGGGCGTGGTGGCCGGCGTCGTGTGGGGCCTGCTGGAGACGTTGCGGCGTTCCGTCGTGGAGGTCGATCGGAACGTGGACGCGGTGTGGGCAGCGGGCCAGAAGGTCGCGGCGAACACGCAGACCACACACCTGCTGGGCACCACCTCGGCGCACAGCGCAGCGCTCGGCGCCGCACTGGACCAGGCGGAGGAGTCGACGGCGACGGAGGGACCGACGGCATGACGAGGAAGACACTCATCGCGCTCACCATCGCCGAAGTGGCCGCCCTGGTCGGGGTGCTCGCGGGCTACCTGGTCACCATCGCCCGCAGGCTCGCCCACGTGTCGACCACCCTGGGCAAGATCACGTTCGGGGTGCGCGCGATCGAGACGCAGACCGCGTCGATCGGCCCGGCGCTCAGCGCGACGAACAGCTCGCTCGAGCAGGTGGCCCGGCGGCTCGAGGAATCCGGCAGCTGACCCGGCTTCGCCTACATCCGGATCCGGGCGGCGAGCTGCGTGTAGAGGGCGTCCTGCGCCTCCTGGATCCGATGCACGCTGGACGAGGGCACGACGAACAGGTGGTCCACGGTGCCGGCGGTCGCCATCGCGCCGCCGTCGTACCCGGCGAACCCGACGGTCAGCAGGGACCGGCCGCGCGCCTCGGCGAAGGCCGCCAGCAGGTTCGCCGATCCACCGCTGGTGGACAGCCCGGCGACGACGTCGAACGGCCCGGCCAGAGCGGCGACCTGCCGGGCGAAGATCTTGTCGACGCCGACGTCGTTGGCGAGGGCCGTGACCACCGCCATCTCGTCGGCGAGGCACACGGCGGGCAGGCCCCGTGCGCGCAGCGCCAGCGCCAGGCTCGCGGCGTCGGTCGAGCTGCCACCGTTACCGATGGTGAGCACCCGCCCCCCGGCGCCGACCCGCTCGCCGATCGCCGTCGCGCACGCCTGGAGGCCGATGTCGTATCGGGCGAGCACGGCCGCGCGGAGCTCCGCGCTCTCGGTCCGCTTGCGCGCCGCTTCCCGCTCCGCGGCGGCCCGGGTCTCGCCACGGTCGCCGCCGCCGTAGAGGAACTCCAGGTCGGCATCGGCCGGGCGCTCGCGTGACTCGAGCACGAGCTGGGTGATCTCCCAGAGCAGGTGGTAGCCGGTGACGTAGCCGTCGTCACCCGCCACGAGCTCCAGCGTCTCGCAGCCGGCCCGCGCGGCCGCCGCGACGAACTCCGGTGCCTCCCCCAGTGCGAGCGCAACATCACCGGGACGGGCGAGCAGCTCGACGTCCTGCGCGGCAGGCACGTACAGCGCGGGGTAGGCGGCCTTGCCGACGATCACCGGGTGCATGAACTCCACCACGACGTGGTGGGCGTCGGGGACGAGGTCACCGCTGCCGTGCACCAGCAGCGTCGCACCGCCGGCCAGCCGCTCGGCCAGCCGGTGGGCGAGGTCCACCAGCTCGGTCAACAGATCCTCGGGAGGGGGTCGCCGATGAGCAGGTCCAGGATGCGATGTCCGCCGATGCCGGTGCGGACCAGCACCATGCCGGGCGGTTCGGCAGCGACCTCGCCGATCACCGCGGCGTGCTCACCGCCGGGGAGGTCGCCGAGTGCGGCCAGCGCCGCGTCGGCGACCTCGGGGGCGACGACCGCGACCAGCACGCCCTCGTTGGCGACGTAGAGCGGGTCCAGCCCGAGGAGCTCGCACGCCCCGTGCACCACCGGGCGCACCGGAACCGCCGACTCGTGCACCACGACCCCGACGTCGGAGGCCATCGCGAGCTCGTTCAGCACGGTGGCGACACCGCCGCGGGTCGCGTCCCGCATCACCCGCAGCCCGTCCCCGGCCGCGGCACCCAACGCGGAGGCGAACGGCCACAGGGAGCGGGTGTCCGACGCGACGTCGGCCTCGAGGTCGAGGTCGCCGCGGGCCAGCATGATCGCTGTCCCGTGGTCGCCGACGTACCCCGAGCACAGCACGCGGTCGCCCGGTCGCAGCCCGGCGGGGTCCAACCCGGACAGCTCCACCCGCCCGATCCCGGAGGTCACGACGTACATCCCGTCGGCCTTACCGCGCTCGACGACCTTCGTGTCGCCGGTGACGATGGCGACCCCGGCATCCTCGGCGGCCCGGGCCGCCGCCTCGACCTCCGCCCGCAGCGTCTCCACCGCGAGCCCCTCCTCCAGCACGAACGCCGCGGAGAGCCCGAGCGGCCGGGCACCAGACACCGCGAGGTCGTTGACCGTGCCGTGCACGGCGAGGGTGCCGATGGACCCGCCCGGGAACCGCAACGGCTTCACGACGTAGGCATCGGTGGTCAGCGCGAGGCCGCCGGGAAGTACCGCGGCATCGGTCAGCCGGTCCAGGACCGGGTTGGCGAACGCCGGCCGGAACAGCGCGTCGACGAGCGTGGCGCTCGCCTTGCCCCCGGCGCCGTGCGCCATCGTGATGTGCTCGTCGCGCAGTCGTGGGCGGGCCCGCCTGGCCCGCTCGATGCCCTCCCGGACCTGAGCCTCGCTGCGGGTCATCGGGCGCTGATCTCCACGGGCACCGGCCGTCGCTCACGGGCGAAGCGACCGAAGTTGTAGTACGCGGCGCAGGCGCCCTCCGACGACACCATGCACGTCCCGATCGGGGTCTCCGGCGTGCAGGCCGTGCCGAAGACCTTGCACTCCCACGGCTTCAGCACGCCCTTGAGCACCTCGCCGCACTGGCAGGCCTTCGGGTCGGCGATCCGCACACCTGGCACCGCGAACCGGCGCTCGGCGTCGAGGTCGGCCCAGTCGTCGGCCAACGCGAGGGCCGAGCGGGCGATGAACCCCAGGCCCCGCCACTCGAACTGCGGCCGCAGCGTGAAGACCCGGCTCATGACGGCGAGCGCGGCGGCGTTGCCCTGGTACGGGACCACCCGTTTGTACTGGTTCTCCAGCTCCGCGCGGCCGTCGGCGATCTGGCGCATCACCTGGTACACCGCCTGCAGCACGTCGAGCGGCTCGAAGCCGGTGACGACGACCGGGCGCTCGAACTCGGCCGGGATGAACTCGAAGGGGCGGCAGCCCACCACGACGGACACGTGACCCGGGCCGAGGAAGCCGTCCAGGCGCAGGTCCGGCGACTGCAGGATGGCCCGCACGGGCGGCACGATCGTGACGTGGTTGCAGAAGACCGAGAAGTTGGTGAGCTTCTCGGCACGGGCCCGCACCAGCGTCATCGCCGTGGACGGGGCCGTGGTCTCGAACCCGATCGCGAAGAACACCACCTGCCGGTCCGGGTGGGTGCGGGCGATTCGCAGGGCGTCGAGCGGGGAGTACACGACCCGCACATCGGCGCCGCGGGCCTTGGCGTCGAGCAGGCTGCCCCGGCTGCCCGGGATCCGGAGCATGTCCCCGAAGCAGGTGAAGATGACTCCCGGCTGCTCGGCCACGCTGATGCCGTCGTCGACCCGGCCCATCGGGATGACGCACACCGGGCAGCCCGGGCCGTGCACCATCTCGACGTTCTCGGGCAGGAAGTCCTCGAGCCCGTGCTTGTAGATGGTGTGGGTGTGCCCCCCGCACACCTCCATGATCTTGTAGTGCCGTCCCGGCTCGGCCAGCGCGGCGATCCGGGCGCCCAGTGCCCGGGCGGTGGCGGGGTCGCGGAACTCGTCGGAGAACTTCACGTCGAGGTGCCCTCACTCGATCCGGCTCTGGAACAGCGCGTCGAGCTCGTCGGTGTAGGCATCGCCCATCCCGGCGAGGAGCGCCAGCGTGGCCTCGGCCTCGGCCTCGTCGATCTTCGACATGGCGAAGCCGACGTGGATGAGGACCCAGTCCCCCGCGATGACCTCCTCCTCCACCAGCAACCCGATGTTGATTTTCCGGCGGACACCCTCGACATCGGCGACGGCCAGCTGGTGGTCCACGTCGGTGATCTCGACGATCCGGCCCGGCACTCCGAGGCACATGGGAATCAGACGCCCGTTCCGGCGAGTCGTTCCGCCTTGGCCGCGATCGCCGGCAGCGCGCCGTTGATCTCCCGCAGGGTGGCGTTGATCCGCAGCACGGACGGGCCGATCGAGGCGGTCTGCGTCTCCACCGCCCGGATGCCGAAGGCGATCCGGCCGAGGTGGGTGGAGATCACGACCAGCCGACGGTGGAGCAGCACCAGGTAGGCGGCCAGCACTCCGACGACGACCAGCGCCTCGACGACCGTGAGGACGATCAGCAGGAGGATCACGGCCTGCCTCCTGTCGGCTGGGGTGCCGCGGGCGGCACCGGCGCGGTGGCCTCCTGGGTGGGCCGGGCGGCCGCGTCGAGCAGCGCGTCGTGCCGCAAGGCCTCCACCTTCAGTGCGTCGAGCGCGTCACCGGTGCCGCCGAGCTGCCAGGTGGTGGCGGTGTTGCGGGCGACCGTGGTGGCGGTGTTCCACAGGTCGACCACCGCGGCCTGGGTCCGTTCGACCGCCCGCAGCAGCCGGTGCAGCAACAGCACCACCACGGGGACCACGACGAACAGCGCGATGCCGAGTGCGAGCCACCACAGGAACAGGACCTCGTCGCTGAGTGTCATGAGCGCTCCAGCGTCGTCCGGGCCGCGGTGGCCGACTCCAGGATGTCGTGCGCGACCTGGTTGGTGGTGCTCACGTCCCAGAGCGCCTGGGTGCGGTCGCGCGCCACCTCGAGCGTGGCCGCGATGTTCTCGGCGACGAGCGCGATCTTCCGGACGGTCGCCGTGATCGCCACGAGCAGGACGGCGACCAGCCCGATCACCACCACCGCGACCGCGAACCCGATGTACCACCCGATCAACCGGGATGACGCCAGCTCCATCGCCGGCCCCCGTTCAGCACGTGGATCATGACTATGTGTGTTGACCATACACCGCCTGTGCCTCCGGTCACAGTGACCGGTTCCGCCGGACGGCGGCACGCGGTACCGTCGCATCCACTGCTAGATGCGGAAGACATCTAGACCGAGAGGCGGACGGCGATGGCGCCGAGCACGGACGGTCGAACCCCCGCGGAGCGCCTGCTGGAGATCCTCGGTCCGGTGAACCGGTTCCACGACCGCGCGGAGCTCGGCGACTTCGGCATGCCCGCCCGCGCGATGACCGAGCACCTCGTGGAGCCGGTTGCGCGGGGCACGGTGACGAGCAGGCTCGGGCCGCTCGAGAAGGTGCACGCCTTCTGGTTCGCCGGGATGAGCTGCGACGGATGCTCGGTGTCGGTCACCGGCGCCACCACGCCGTCGGTGGAGAGCCTGCTCCTCGGTGCGCACCCCGGCCTGCCGCGCGTGGTGCTGCACCACCCCGTGATCAACGTGGAGTCCGGGCCGAACTACCTGCGGGCGCACGAGGAGGCGGTCCAGGGCGTGCTCGATGCCCCGTACGTGATCATCCTCGAGGGGTCGATCACGGACGAGACGATCGCGATGCAGACGGGCGGCTACTGGGTCGGACAGGGCGAGGAGCCCTGGGGGCCGGACGGCGCGCACCGCACCGTCACCACGGACGAGTGGATCGCCCGGCTCGCCCCCGGCGCGGCGGCCTCGATCGCGATCGGCACCTGCGCCACCTGGGGCGGCATCCCGTCGGCCGAGGGCAACCCGACCGGCGCGATGAGCCTGATGGACTTCCTCGGCAAGGACTACCGCAGCGCCCTGGGCGTGCCGGTCGTCAACATCCCCGGCTGCGCGCCCGTCGGTGACAACTTCACCGAGACCGTGGCGGCGGTCCTCTACTTCCTGCAGGGGATCGGGCCGCTGCCGGAGTTCGACGAGCTCGGCAGGCCGGCGTGGCTGTTCGGCGACACCGTGCACCGGCACTGCGTGCGCGGCGCCTACTACGAGGAGGGCGACTTCGCCGCGGAGTTCGGCGACAAGGAGTGCCTCGTCGAGATCGGCTGCTGGGGCCCGGTGGTCAACTGCAACATCACCGAGCGCGGCGCGATCAACCACCACGGCGGCTGCATGAACGCCGGCGGTGCGTGCATCGGCTGCACGATGCCCGGGTTCCCGGACAAGTTCACGCCGTTCTACACCCAGTCCCCCGGCTCGGCGCTCTCGTCGGCTGCCACGCGGATCATGGGCGGCGTCATCAAGCCGCTGCGCAACATCACCAACGCGCACCTGAACCGGGAGGTGCGGTGGGACCGGGAGGGCTCGGTGCCCAGCGGCTGGTCCCGGGAGAAGTCGGAGCCCGGGTTCGTGGCGGAGACCATTCATCGGTTCTACGACAGGTTCCGGCTGGCGGCCGACACCTCCCGCAACCCCGCCCAGCCGTGGGGCAAGCGACCCGAACAGGTTTCCGGCGGCAGCCGCATGGCCACGGCGGCGGATGACCGCGTGCACCCGCGACAGTCCGACCGCACGGACGGCTCGGACGGCCACCGCCCCGACGAGAACTGAGGCTCCCCTCATGTGCTTCCAGAACCTCCCCGTCGAGTTCGACGCGGCCGGGCGAGCGACGCTGCGTCAGGGCATCCGCGACCCGTACGCGGTGGACGTGTCCAAGCCGGACGTGGCGATGTCCGACGCCCAGCGCGAGGCGGAGATCCGCAAGCTGGTCGCCGCCAACGGGCACATCAAGGACATCAACATGGACCCGGTCACCCGGGTCGCGGGCGCACTCGCCCTGCACGTCACCGCCAATCTCGCCGGCAACGGGCGCTATCTCGACGCGCACTCCCAGGCCACGCTGTTCCGGGGCTACGAGGTCATCCTGATGGGCCGGGATCCGCGCGACGCCATCTTCGTGTCCTCCCGAGCGTGCGGCGTGTGCGGCGGCGTCCACGCGCACGCCTCGGCGTACGCCATCGAGATGGCGATGGGCCTGCGACCGCCACCGATGGGCACCGTGGTCCGCAACATGCAAGAGGCCGCGGAGATGGGCTACGACAACCCGCTGCACCTCTACCTGCTCGCCGGCCCCGACTACTCGGAGCCGGTCATCCGGGCCGTCAGTCCCGAGCTGTGGACGAAGGCCGAGAGCTGGAAGTGCCCGAGCGAGCGTCAGCACGGCTTCCGGACGATGGCCGAGCTGATGACCGCGCTGACCCCACTCACGGGACAGCTGTACCGCGAAGGGCTGGACTTCACCCGGTTGTCCCGCGAGATGTTCGTGACGCTCGCCGGCAAGTACCCGCACCCGCAGACGGTGGTGCCCGGAGGGGTCTCCTCCACGCTCAGCCTGCAGACGCTCAACGAGTACCACTCCCGGCTGGGCAAGATCTTCGACTACGCCCAGCGCATGCTCGGGGTCTGGAACGACATCCCCGAGTTCTTCTACGAGGCGGACGAGCGCTACCGGCAGGTCGGCGCGCGGCCGACCAACCTCATCGACCCCGGCTACTGGGACGACCCCTTCGCCTACGACGCCACCTACGCCAACTGCAACTCCTGGGGCGAACGCCGCTGGTCCACCCCCGGCGTGGTGATCAACGGTGAGCTGGTGACCACCCGGCTGACCGACATCAACATCGGGTGGGAGGAGTTCGTCGAGCACTCCTACTACGACCAGTGGGCGGGTGACCGGTACACAACCGACCCGCTCGGCAACCCGATCAGTCCCTACCACCCCTGGAACAAGCAGACGCTGCCCAAGCCCGACGAGAAGTCGTGGAAGGACAAGTACACCTGGGCGTGCACGCCGCGGTGGGACCGCAAGGTCGTCGAAGCCGGTGCCTACGCCCGGCTCTACACCACGGCCATGGCGCAGAAGCTGCCGGCGAACGACTTCGTGGAGGCGACCGGGCACTCGCTGCGGATGTTCATCCCGAAGGGCGTCACGCCGGAGTCCGAGGTGGAGTGGCACGTCCCGCCGGTGCTCAACGCCTTCGAACGCAACCGCGGCCGCGCCTACCACTACGTCTTCAGCCAGTTGGTCGGCCTGGCCAGCCTGTTGGAGGCCTATCGCCTGTTCCAGAGCGGTGAGACGGCCGTGGCGGCCGTGCCCCCGGACAAGCTCGACGACCACATCGCCACCGACGAGCGCGTGAGCGTCGGCTGGTGGGGCGCGGGCCGCGGCTGGCTCACCCACCACCTCGTCACCGAGCACGGAAAGATCGTCAACTACCAGATCTGCACGCCGTCGACGATCAACGCCTCGCCCCGCGACCCCTGGGACCAACCGGGGCCCTACGAGGAAGCGGTGATGAACACCCCGATCATCGAAGACGTCTCCGACCCGTCGAAGTTCACCTCGGTCGACATGCTGCGGGCCATCCGCAGCTTTGACCCCTGCATGCCCTGCACCACCCACACCGCGACCGGCGAGGGCACCGTCGTCCGCGAGGTCAACACCTGCTCCTGCGGGGCCGACTGACCGTGCCCGTCCTCATCGGCGGGGTCGGCGAGCTCTACCAGTCCGACCTCGACCTCGGCCGCCATGCCGTCGAGCGACTGGCCGGCGCGGACCTCGGGCCGGACGTGGTCGTCGAGGAGCTGCACTACGGCGCCGTCGCAGTGGCGCAGCGGTTGCAGGACCTGCAGCCCGAGTCGCTCCTGCTCGTCGGCGCGGTGGAGTGGGGCGGTGCTCGCGGCGAGGTCCGCAGGCGCCTGCTCCGCGATCCGACGCCCGACCCGGAGGACGTGCAGGCGGCGGTCCGCGATGCCGCGGTCGGCTACGTGGGCATCGACCTGCTGCTCGACGTCTGCGCCGGGTTCGGTGTGCTGCCGTCCCGCACCGTCGTCCTCGAGGTGCAGCCCGCCCGCACGGGGCCGGGCGACGAGATGTCGCCCGAGGCGCGCGCCGCGCTGCACCAGGTCGTCGCGGCGGTTCGGGCCGAGGTGCGGCGCCGGCCGCTCATCGAGGTGGTGACGGCGCTGCACGAGCGATGCGCCGGCGACCGGCTCGAACCGAGCCCCGCCTTGACCACGATGCGCGAGCTGCTCGGCGAGCTGGACGAACTGGACCGCACCGGGCACTGGGGAGCCGCGTTCGCCCGCCGCGACCGGCTCCGGCTCGACATCGCCGGGAACCGCACGAGCGAGGGCATGGAACACCTGGACTGGGCGCTGTGGTGGGCGCTCATCGAGGAGCTGGACCGGCTGCAGCCACTGGACGCCGGGCTCCTGGGCACCGATCGCGGCTGAGCCGGGGCACCCACTGTCGTCGTCCGCGCACACGCGGCCACTCGTCCGGCCCTGCCCCGGCCGGTATATGTCATTCACACTGATCCCACGCCCCTCCGGCGAAGGGACCCGGTCATGCGCACGAGCCCCCGCATCGAGATCCCCACCGAGCTGCTGGACCGCTGGCGGACGCTCCAGCAACTGCGCCTCCAACGAACTGCGGGGCGCTGCAACTGCGAGTGCCGGCGGTGCTCCCGCACGAGCGATCGAGCGCAGCCGGCATCCTGAACCGCGCGGTCAGGACGACAGGTCACGCGCGGCGTCGAGCTCGTCGAGCATCCCGAGGTTCGCCGGCGGCACGACCGCGCGGCGCCCGTCGTCGGTGCGGATGACGAGCGCGCCGTCTGCCCGCACGTCCACGGCCTCGCCCTCCACCTGCGGGCCGGCCGGACCGAGCGGGATCAGCCGGGCCCGGACGTGCCTTCCCAGGGTGGCGCAGCGGTCCCGGTAGGTCGCCAGCAGGGCGTCGACGGGGTCGTCCAGCCGTCCCTCCACGGCCGCGACGACCGCCGCCAGCAACGCGCCGCGCGGTGGGGCGGCCTGCTCGACGAGCACGGTGAGCACGCACCATCGCAGCCGGTCGGGCCCGAGTTCCGTGCGCATGCCGAGCGCTGCGGCGCGGCCGTTCGGGCCGTACACCTCGTCGGGCCACCGGATCGCCACCTCGCACCCCAGCACGTCGGCGATCCCCAGGGCGGCGGCGACATACGGCCAGCCCTCCCGCTGAGCGGGCAGGTCCGGCCGCAGCAGCAGCGAGAACACCAGCCCGCGGTCGGCGTGCTGCGGCCACGGCAGCCCCGCCCGGCCGCGGGGGGCCGCGAGGTAGCCGGCCGTCACCACTGCCCCGGCCGGGCCGCCCGCGCGGGCCCACGCCTCCGCGTCGGCCTCGGTCGAGAGCAACGCCGGGTAGGTGCGGACCGGGCGCCCGGATAGCACCTCGGCCAGGATCTCGGCCGACAGGTCGTCGATCACCGGCATCGCGCGCTCACCGCCACGAGCGCGGCCCGCCGTGCTCGGCGGCCAGCGCCTCGAACGTCCGGGTCAGCCGATCCATCTGGGGAATGTGGTAGCGGGCGCACCCCCGCGCCACGAGCGACCGGACGCGCTCGACCTGGTCGGCGGGCCGGTCCCGCAGTGCGCGCAGCGTCGCAATCACCAGGGCGGTCATCGACGCGGGCGGCAGCTCCAGGAGGCCGCCGAGCCAGGTCGCCACGAGGTCCGCCGCCGTAGCCGGCCGCGCCACCACCCCGTCGACGAAGGCGTCGACGGCGGCCGCCCGGTCCGCCGGGGGCGCATCGCTCCAGCGCACGAGCTCCTCGCGCACCACCTGCGGCCATTGCTCCGCCGGCTCCAGATCGAGGACGTCGAGCAGGTCCCCCGGGCCGCGGCCGAGCCGCTGCAGGACCGCGTCGGCGGTCGAACGCACCGGTGCCGGCGCACCGGGCACGCCCAGGGCCTGGCGCGCGGCGAACCGGGCCCGGACCGGCTCGCCCGACCGCTCGTAGGCGAGCGCCAGGTTGGCCACGGCCATGGCGTGGCCCTCCGGGCGGACGCTGCGCGGGTGGGCGCCGGCTGCCCCGAGGAACGCCTCCACCGCTTCCCGCGGCGCGCCCTGCGCCAGGCGCGCGAGCCCGAGCGTGTTCAGGCTCGCGCCGAGCCCGGCGAGGTCGCGCCCGCACTCGGCGAGCGCGCCGGCGTCGGCGAGCACCCGGGCCGCGGCCTCGGCATCGCCCGCGGTCAGCAGGGCGGCGCCGAGCTCGCGGGCGGCGGCCGCGGCGGGCCCGGGTACCCGGTCGGCGTCCAGCAGTGTGCGGGCCTGCCGGAAGCAGTCGATGGCGTCCGCGCCGAGCTCCCGGCGCACCAGCCCCAGGTTGAACAGCGCCGCCCCACGCTCGAGCGGCAGCCCGGCCGCGGCGAACCCGGCGGCCGCCTGCTGGAAGTAGTCGGCGGCCGCACCGGGTGCACCCGCGGCCCGCAGTGCGGCGCCGCGCGCGTTGACCGCCTTCGCGCGCTCCACCCGGTCCGGCCCGAACAGCTCGGCCGCTACGGCCAGCGCGCGTTCCGCCTCGGCGAAGCGGCCGGCCTCGGTGAGGGCGCATCCGAGGTGGAAGCTCGCGGTGGCGTGCTGTATCGGGTAGTGGTCGGCCGGGTAGCGGGCCAGGCGGGCTGCCAGCTCCACGAACGGGGGCGGGCTCGCGGCCGTCATCGGGCACCCACCCCGCATGCACCTAATCTGGGCCCATCATGAACGTGATCGTGGCCGGGGTCGGCAACCTCCTGCGCGGCGACGACGGGTTCGGGGTCCTCGTCGCGCAGCGCCTGGCCGCGAGCGGCTCGCCGTCGGGCGTCCGGGTGCTGGACATCGGCATCGGTGGCATCCACCTGGTCCAGGAACTGCTGACGCCGGTGGACGTGCTCATCGTCGTCGACGCGGTCGAGCTGGGCCGCGAGCCCGGCACCGTCCTCGTCATCCGCCCGCAGGTCGCGGACCTCGCCGCCATGCCACAGACCCAGCGGCACGACGAACTCGCCGACATGCACTACGTCACCCCGGAGCGGGCGTTCCTGCTCGCCCGCGGGCTCGGCGTGCTGCCACCCGTGACCTGGCTGGTGGCCTGTCAGGCGACCCCGTCCGACCGGCCGGGGGCGGAGGTCTCGGCACCGGTGCTCGCCGCGCTTGACGTGGCCGCGGCACAAGTGCGCAGGCTGGTGCGCGAGGCCGGGGTGTCGTGGGAGGACTAGCTCAACTAGGCCGGCTCGGATCGCTTCGCCGAGGCGACGAGGTGATCGAGCAGTGTCTCGTTCGGCGTGCGGACCTTGTGCTTCTTCGCCAGGTGGTCGGTGAGCACCTTCCGCAGCTCCTCCTCGCTCTCGGCCTTGACCTCGCACCCGCACGTCACCGCCCCCGCCGCCGCACAGCTGAACTCGTAGCTCACCGGTTGCTCCTCACTGGTCATGCACCACCCACGATCGTGCCGAGCCGGTCGCGCACGGCGGCGAGATCCCCGTTGACCTCAGCGAGCACCGGTCCGAGCGGCTCGACACGCCGCCCGATCGCCCGCACACCGGCGTTGACGGTGCCGAGCGTCCGCATCGCGGAGCGCAGGACGACGAGATAGGCGATCAGGTAGGCCGCCACGGCGGCCAGCACGACGGCCACACCGACGATCGTCAGGACCGCGAAGACGGTCACGCCGATCGTCCTCCGAGGAGCCTCTCGACCGCCCCGCCGTAGCGCACCAGACCCATGCCCGCGCCCTTCACCAGGTCCCGGGTGTCGAGGAGGGCGGGTACCGGGTCGAGGTTGGCGGTGACCCCGACTCCGTGCTCGAGCACGTCATCGGCGTAGCGGCGGACCTCGGAGATCCGCCGGAACACCCGGTGGGCCAGCACGACCAGCAGCGGGGCGACGCCGAGGTACAGGACGACGAGACCGATGACCGACCACACCACGGAAGCGGCGCTCATATCCGCTCCTCTCACCGGAGGTGATGGGATACTAGATGCAGCCCACATCTAGTGGGAAGCGTTCATCCGCCACGGGGCACGATCGGGAGCAGCACCGCCCCCGGCGGCGGGTGCGCCGGCGCCGTCACGTCCTCCTCGACCTCCATCCGCAGGAACCCGGGGAAGCCGTCCTGCAGCGCCTCGTGCACCCCGCGCTGCAGCGTCTGGGCCGACGCCGTGCACCCGGCGCACGCCCCCGCGAGGCGCAGCCGGACCACGCCGCCTGACACATCCATCAGCTCGACCGTCCCGCCGTGCCCCTCGACGTACGGGCGGACGGCGTCCAGCGCCCGGTCTGCGGCCTGGCGCTCGTCAACCCCGGCACTGTAGGCGTCCAGCAGCCACGCGATCGCCGGGTCCGCCACACGCAGCCGCTCGAGCTCGTCGGGGCCGAGTGCGGCGGCGAGCCGGTCGAGCGCGAGACGGTGCACGGCGTCGATCCCGTCGAGCAGCTCGAACACCGGGGCGCGGACGTCCTCGTCCATCCCCTGGAGATGCCCGAGGAGCTCCTCGAGGCGATCCAGCAACGCCGCAAGATCTGGCACCTCCCGGACCCTACGCCGGTGCAGGACAACCGCATATAGTGATCGCGCGGAGGTGGATGCCATGGAGCGGCTGCCGGAACCGAAGTCCGAGGCGTTGCGGGCCCTGTACTGGCGGGATGAGATCCTCCAGCTGATGTTCTGGATCAAGGGCGAGGGTTTCGGCGACGAGGTCGATCCCGCGCTGCTCGAACGGTTCCTCGGCGTCGACGCCCAAGCCGGGCTGTCGTACCTGGACCGCCTGGTCGACGAGGGACTCCTGCACCGGTCGCCGCAGGTGCGCTACCAGCTGACCGAGAAGGGCCACGAGGTGGGGGAACGCGTGTTCACCGCGGAGTTCGCCGAGCTCACGAAGCCGGCGCACGGCGAATGCAGTGCTTCGTGCTGGTGCCGGCAGTCTCCCGACGAGGCCGAGGCCTGCGCGGAACGCCGCCTCGCCGGCCACCACGCGGAGCACTGATGGCGGCCGGCTCCGACGACATCGACGGCCTCCCCCGCGGACTCCCCCGCAAGTTCCTCCGTCCCTGCCTCCTCCTGCTGATCGCCGAGCAGCCCTCGCACGGCTACGACCTGCTGGAGCGGCTCGGCGAGATCGGCTACCAGCGCGCCGAACCCGGCGGGCTGTACCGCACCCTGCGGTTGATGGAGCAGGAAGGCCTGATCCAGTCGGACTGGGGAACGTCCCAGGTCGGGCCCCGGCGGCGCACCTACTGGCTCTCCGCGGACGGGCTCGACTGGTTGCACGCCTGGGCCGGGTCGATGCGCTACACGCAGCGGGTGCTCGACGGCTTTCTGTCCCGGTACGAGACGGTCGCCGAAACCGGCGCGCCGGAGCGCGAGTAAGTGCCGGTTCACACCGGCGTCGAGGCGTCCAATCTCTCGCTCAGCTGCCGCACGGCCTCGAGGACCCCTGTGGCGCCCGGGTCGCCCGCATCCACCAGCGGAACCGCACGGGCGTCGGCCGCCGTCACCGCGTCGCTCCACGGGATCACCCCGGCCAGGGGCAGCCCGTGACGGCCACAGAACTCCTCGATGGCCTCGCGGTCACCCGGCGACCGGACCTTGTTCGCGACGACCTCGACGCGCCCGATCGGCAGCTCGGCGGCGAGCTCGGCCTGCCGGCGAACCGACTCCAGCGAGCGGAAGTACGGCTCGGCGACCAGCAGTAACAGGTCGGCATTGCGTGCCGTGCCCCGCGCGAGGTGCTCGGGTGAGGCCTCCATGTCCACGATGGCGACGATCCCTTGCTCGGCGCCGAGGTCGGCGAGCAGCGCGCTGACGGTGGCGTGGCCGCCGCAGAGGCAGCCCTGCTCGGCGTGCTCGGGCATGCCCATGAGGAGGAGCCGTACGCCGTCGGGTCCGGCGACGGCGTACCGGGAGAGGACGGCGTCGACCGGCATGACCAGCGCCGGCGCGGTGATCCTGCGTGAAACGAGGTCGGCCGGCAGCCACGCCGCCGCTGCGGCCTGCCGGCGCATGCCGAGCGCGACGGCCAGGTTCGGGTTGGAGTCCGCGTCGATCGCGACCACGCGCCGGCCGGACCGGGCGAGCACCCGCGACAGCGTGGCGGAGATCGTGGTCTTACCCGCTCCGCCCTTCCCCGCCAACGCCACGATCACTGCGGATCCCGCCTTCCTGGTGGTGCAGCCGGCTAGTGGCTAGCGTCACATACCGGCCCGATCGCGGCTAGGGTGGGCGATCTCCTCGGCGAGGGAAAGGACACGACCGTGAAGCTCGGCATCGTCGGAAAGGGCGGAGTCGGCAAGACCACCGTCTCGGCACTGCTCGCCCGCTCCTACGCCGCGGACGGCGCCCGTGTGCTCGCCATCGACACCGATTCGAACCCCAACCTCGGGGTCTCGCTCGGCCTGTCGGTCGCCGACATGGAGAACGTCCCCGTCCTGCCGCGTGCCGTGATCGTCGGATCCGGCGGCGACCGCACGCCCGAGGAGCTGGTCCGCGACTACGGACGCATCACTCCGGCCGGGGTGTCCCTGCTCTCCGCCATCAAGGTCAGCGAAGCGGGCGCCGGCTGCATGTGCGGCGGTCACGCCACCGTACGCAGTCTTCTCGGGACCGCGCTCGAGGAGCACGCCGATGTCGCGATCGTCGACATGGAGGCTGGCCTGGAGCACCTGTCCCGGTCCGGCGGCACGCTCGCGCACGCCGACGTGCTGCTCGTCGTGATGGAGCCGACCCGCAAGTCCGTGCTCACCGCATCGCGCACGGCGGTACTCGCCGAGGAGCTCGGGATCCCGCGCACGGTGGCCGTCGGCAACAAGGCCCGCGACGCGTCCGACGCCGACTTCTTCCGCGCGGCCTGTGCGGAGTACGGCGTGCCGCTCGCCGGCGTGCTGCCCTACGACGCAGCCGTCGTGGCCGCCGATCTCGCCGGCGGAGTCGTCGACGCCGAGCAGGGCGTCGCTGTGCTGCGCGAGGTCGCCGCGCTGCGGCGCTTCCTCGACGGAGTCCCGGTGGCGTAGCGCCCGGCCCTCAGCGGGGCGCCAGCCGGTCAGCGATCTCGACCAGCGCACGCACGGCAGGGGCCCCCGGTTCCGCGTCCAGCGGCGCCACCCCGTCTCGCTCGGCACGGACGATCGCCTCGTCGTCGGGGACGACGAGCACGTCCTCGTCCGGGAAGGCCGCGCGGATGATCGCGAGATCACCGTCGCTGCCGACGCGGTTGGCGATCACGAAGATCGTGCCGAGCGCCTTGTCGCGGGCGAGCTCGGCCGCCCGGACGCCGACCTGCACGGCACGCGGGGTGGGCTCGACCACGACGAGAACCCCGTCGACCGCCTTCTCCTTCATTCTGGTCATCGTGCCGATGCCGGCTTCCAGGTCGGCGATCACGACCTGCCCGGCGAAGTCAACGGACCCGAGCAACTGCTCGGGAGAGAGCCCGCATCAAGGGCAGCCGGGCTCCGGGTTCTGCAAGGCGGTCACGACCGCCAGCCGCACGCCGTCCGGGCCATCGGATCCGAAGCGATCGACGAGCTCGTCCCAGCCCGGCGCATGCTCGGCGTCGCCGTCGTCGAGCGACTCACGCAGCGAGACCAACCGCTCGGTCTCCTGCTCGCCGAGGCCCAGCGAGATCCCGAGGTTCGGGTTCGTGTCGCAGTCCAACGCGACCACCGACGCACCGCCCCGGGCCAGCGCCCGCGCCACGGCGGCAGCGGTCGTCGTCTTGCCCGCGCCGCCCTTTCCGACCACTGCCAGCTTCACGATGTCCTCTCCCCTGCCACGGCATCAACCAGTTGCTCGACCGCCACCACTGCCGCAGCGTCCGGCACGGCGTCGATCGGCGCCTCACCCGCACGCTCGGCCGCGGCGAACTCGTCGTCCCAGGGCACGACGCCGATCACCTCGAGGCCCGTCCGATCCGTCACGTCGTCGACGTCCGACGCGCGGCGCACCCTGTTGACCACGGCGTAGATCCGCTCAGGCGCATGCTTTGCCTGGGCCAGGCGGGCGAGCTTGCGACCGGTGAGTAGTGCCTTCGCGGTGGGCTCCACCACGACCAGCACGGTGTCGGCGTAGCTGCCCCAGCCGAAGAACGGTTGACGGGTGCCGCCGGGCAGATCACCGACCAGGTGCCACGCGTCGACCGGGAGCTCGGCGAGGATCTGCCGGAACGCGAACTGCGAGCGGAAGTGATCCCGTCCCGAGCGAAGCTTGCCGAACTGCAGGAAATGCACGCCGTCCGGGCCCGGCACGGCGAACTGCGCCACCGCCTGCTCCGCCGCCAGCCCCGGCCGCAGGCGGAACCGCGGCCCTTTCTCGCCCTCGGCCCGCTCGACGACCGCATCCTCGGGAATCGCGGCGTCGTCGACCGGCATGCCGAGGCAGTACGCCAGACCCGGCATCGGATCGGAGTCGACGGCAAGCACCGGCTCACCGCGGCGAGCCAGCATCCGCGCGAACGTCCCGGCGACGGCCGACTTGCCGACACCGCCCTTGCCCACCAGCGCCACGCGCACGATGTGAAGGCTACCGGCCTAGAGGTTTCCGACATCTACGAGGGCGTGGAGCCCCCGACTAGGATTTCTCCCACCACGGATTCATCCCACCAGAAGCCCCACGCAACTGCCCAGTGTGCCAGCTCCGACGCCCCCGGTGAATGGAACGGGACTTCCGGCTGCGCATGGATGAGGCGCGCGAGCGGGGCCGCGCGGTCTCCTCGGCTCGCACCAGCTCGCGGAGATCGAGACGGATCGTTGAGCTGCGCCGGATGCGCCACACCGAGGCGGAGTGACCTGCTGATGGGCACCCGGCTCACGCGCGGCGTGGGCATGTCCCCGGGCGGGCGGCGGGCTGGACCTGCCACGGCGTCGAGCAGGCGGTGTCAAACCCTGGCGCGCCCCTCGTCCCGTCCCGAGCGTGCGTGCTGGCGGCCACCACTGCTTGACAGTGCATCGATTCGGAAAGCATGGTCTGCCTTCACTTCGCTGAGGCTGTGCAAACTCTTGGAGCTCGGATGCGCGTTCCCCTGCTGGCCGCGGCCTGCGCGCTGGTCCTGCTCGTCTCGGGCTGCGGGATCGGTGCTGCCGACGAGAACACGGTGCAGGTGTACTCGGGGCGGCACTACGACCTGGAGCAGGCGTTCGCCCGGTTCACCGAGGAGACCGGGATCGAGGTCAAGTTCCTGTCGGGCGGCGACGCCGAGATGCGGGAGCGGATCAAGGCCGAGGGCGAGGACACGCCTGCCGACGTGTTCATGACCGTCGACGCCGGGAACCTGTGGCTGGCCGAGCAGGAGGGGCTGCTGGCCCCGGCGAACTCCGCGGTGCTCGACGAGGTTGTGCCGGAGGGGCTGCGCGACCCGCAGGGTCACTGGTACGGCTGAGCATGCGCGTCCGCACGATCATGTACCACACCGGGCAGGCGGACCCGGCCGGCTTCGACTCCGCGGCCAGCTACGCCGGATTGGCCGACCCGCAGTGGCGCGGGCGCGTGTGCATGCGCACCGCGAACAGCTCCTACACGCAGTCCCTGGTGGCCAGCATGATCGACGAGTTCGGCTACGACCGGGCCCTGGAGATCGTGCGCGGCTGGGTGGCCAACGAGGTGCGGATCCTGCCCAACGATGTGGAGATCCTCGAGGACATGGCCGCGGGCGGCTGCGACGTGGGGATCACCAACCACTACTACCTGGCGCGGCTCATGGAGGAGCGCCCGGACATGCCGGTGGCCCCGTACTGGGCGAACCAGGAGGGCCGCGGCGTGCACGTGAACATCTCGGGCGCCGGCGTCCTGGCGAACTCCGACAACCCGGACCAGGCCCGGCGGTTCCTGGAGTGGCTGGCCACCGACGGCCAGAACGCCTTCGTGGACGGCAACCACGAGTTCCCGGTGAACCCGGCCGTCACCCCGGAGCCGGCGATCGCGCAGTGGGGCGAGTTCACCTACGAGCCGATCAACGCCGAGGCCTACGGGGCCCTCAACGCCGACGCGGTCCGGCTGATGGCCGAGGCCGGCTACCAGTGAGGACGCTCGCCCCGTCGGGCAGCAGGCGGGGGTGGCTGGTGCTCGTCGCCGCCGCCGCGGCGTGCGTGCTCGCGCCGGTGCTCGCCGTCGGTGTCGAGGGCCTGCTGCGCACTCCGGACGCGTGGTCGGCGCTAGGTACCGCGGCGATGCTGCGGATGATCGCGACGACCGTGCTGCTGATGGTTGCGGTGGCAGCGGGCACTCTGCTGCTCGGCGGGGGTTTGGCCTGGTTGGTCTCGGCCTACCGGTTCCCGGGACGGTCGCTGTTCGCCTGGCTGCTGGTGCTCCCGCTCGCGATGCCCGCCTACGTGCTGGGGTTCGTGTTCCTGTCGCTGCTGAACTTCGCGGGCCCGGTCCAGACCGCGCTGCGCGCCGCCTTCGGGCCGGGCGTGTGGGTGCCGGAGGTGCGTTCGCTGCCGGCGGCGGCGGTCGTGCTGTCGCTGTGCCTGTACCCCTACGTCTACCTGCTGGCCCGCGCCGCGCTGGCCGAGCAGGCCCCGGCCACCTACGAGGCCGCCCGCGCGCTGGGCGCTGGGCACGGCCGCGCGGCCTGGCGGGTGGTCGCGCCGATGGCCCGGCCGTCGCTGGCCGCGGGCGCGGCGCTGGTGATGCTGGAGACGCTCACCGACTTCGCGACGGTCCAGTACTTCAACGTGCAGACCGTGTCGGTGGCGGTCTACCAGGTGTGGAAGGGCAGCTTCGACCGGGAGGCGGCCGCCGGGTTGTCGACGGTGGTGTTGCTGTTCGCGCTGCTGGTCATCGCGGGCGAGCGCGGGCTGCGCGGCCGAGCGCGGTTTCACCAGCGCGGCGGGCGGGGCCGGGGGCTGCCCACCGTCACGCTGAGCGGCTGGCGTGCGGGCGCGGCCAGCGCGGTGTGCGCGGCGGTGCTCGGCGCAGCGTTCGCCGTGCCGATCGCCCGGCTGGTCACCTGGTCGATCACGGCCACGGTGGACCGTCAGGTCGGGCTCGCGCGGTTCGCCGGGAACCTCGGCAACGCGCTGCTGCTGGCCGGGGTCGCGGCCGCGGGGTGTGTCGGGATCGCCCTGATCGTCACGCACGGGGCGCGGATGGTCGGCGGCAGGCCGGTCGCGGTGGCGGCCGGGCTGACCACGGCCGGGTACGCGGTGCCCGGCGTGGTGGTCGCGATCGGGGTGCTCGTGGTGTTCGCGGGGCTGGACGACGGTCTGGAGGCGCTCGGCGTGCCGGGCGGGACCGGGCTGATCGCCACGGGCTCGGTGCTCGGGATCTGCTACGCCTACCTCGTCCGGTTCCTCGCGCTGGGCTACCAGGGAGTGGATGCCAGCCTGGCTAAGGTGAGCCCGGCGATGAGCGCGTCGGCGCTCTGTCTGGGGGCGAGCCCGCGCCGGGTGCTGACCCGGGTGCATCTGCCGCTGGCCCGGACGGGAATCGGAGTGGCCGCCGTGTTGGTGCTCGTCGACGCGCTGAAGGAGCTGCCGATCGTGTTGCTGTTGCGCCCGTTCGGTTTCGAGACGCTGTCGGTCTGGGTCTGGCAGCTGGCGTTCGAGAACTTCTGGGAGGCCGCCGCGCTGCCCGCGTTGACGATCGTCGCGGTGGCGGTACTCCCGGTGCTGCTGCTGACACGCACCACCAGGTTGCCGCGATGACCGGGGAGAACGTGCTCGTGCTCGACGGGGTCGTCAAGCGCTACGGGCGGGTCGAGGCGGTCGCCGGGGTGAGCCTGCGGATCGGGGCGGGCGAGCTGGTGACCATGGTCGGCCCGTCGGGCTGCGGGAAGTCGAGCCTGCTGCGGCTGGTCGCCGGCCTCGAGCGGCCCGACGCCGGCGAGGTCCACCTCGCCGGCCGGACGGTCGCCGGACCGCGGACGTGGGTGCCGCCGGAGCGCCGCCGCGTCGGCATCGTGTTCCAGGACCACGCGCTGTTCCCGCACCTCACGGTCGCGGGCAACGTCGCGTTCGGCCTCGACGGCGCGCCCACCGCGGGGCGGCGGGCCCGGGTGACGGACGTGCTGGACCTGGTCGCGCTGGGCCATCTCGCCGAGCGGTACCCCCACGAGCTGTCCGGCGGGGAGCAGCAGCGCGTGGCGCTCGCCCGGGCACTGGCGCCCGAACCCGACGTCCTGCTGCTCGACGAGCCCTTCTCCAACCTCGACCGGGCGCTGCGGCTGCAGGTCCGCGCCGAGACGGTCGCGATCCTGCGGGCCACCCGCACGACCGCGGTGTTCGTCACCCACGACCAGCCCGAGGCGCTCACCGTCGGCGACCGGGTCGTGGTGCTGCGCGGCGGGCGGATCCAGCAGGCCGGCGACCCGCAGACGGTGTTCCACGCGCCGGCGAACCACTTCGTGGCGACGTTCATGGGCGACGCGGACTTCCTGCCGGCCCACCGCGACGGGTCGTCGCTACACACGGAGATCGGCACCGTGCCCGGTGATCCGGACGGGACGGGCGACGCGCTCGAAGTGGTGCTGCGGCCGCACGAGGTGGCACTGCAGCCCGACGCCGCCGGCGCGGCGACCGTGGTCGGGCGCGAGTTCCTCGGCGCCTTCCACCTCGTCACCGTGCAGCTGCCCTCCGGGCGGTCGCTGCGGTCGCTGCAGCCGCACACCGTCACGTTCGACCCAGGCGACCGGGTCGCCGTGAACCTCACGATCGGCCACCGGCCGGCCGTCCTGCCCGCGCGAGCGGCAGGCGGCGCGGTCCCGGCCCGCACCTGAGATGGGTGCCCCATCATGGGCGACCGGCAGAGTGCACACGGTCGTCGCCCCAGCCGGAGTGCCCTTCGCCCGCGACCTGCGCCGGCACGGCGGCCGTCCGGCCGCCGTGGCACCGGACGGAACCACGCTCACCTACCGGGAGCTCGCCGACCGGGTCGAGACGGTCGGCGAGGTCCTCGGCCCCACGCCGCGGCTCGTCCTGGTCGCAGCGGGCACGGACGTCGACCCGCTCGTCACCTACCTGGCCGCGCTGCGCGGCGGGCATCCCGTCCTACTCACGGCGTGCGACCGGCTGGACACGCTGGCCGCCGCCTACGACCCCGATATCGTCCTCGCGCCGTCGGGCGCGGGCTGGGAACTGCGCGAGCGGCGCCCCGGGACGGCGCACGATCTGCACCCCGACCTGGCGCTGCTGCTGTCGACGTCGGGCTCGACGGGCTCGCCGAAGCTGGTCCGGCTGTCGGCAGCCGGAGTACAGGCCAACGCCGAATCCATCACCGAGTACCTCGACATCCGCGACACCGACCGCGCGGCGGCGATGCTGCCGCTGCACTACTGCTACGGACTGTCGGTGGTGAACAGCAACCTGCTGCGCGGGGCCGCGGTCGTACTCACCGACCGGTCGGTCGTGGACCCGGCCTTCTGGGCGAACGCCCGCGCGCACCGGGTGACGAGCCTGCACGGGGTGCCCCACACGTTCGAGCTGCTCGAGCGCGCCGGTTGGCCGGAGCTGGCGTCGCTGCGCTACGTCACGCAGGCGGGCGGGCGCCTCGCCCCGGACCGGGTGCGCTCGCTCGCCGAGCGCGGCGCCGCCGAGGGCTGGTGGTTCTACGTCATGTACGGGCAGACCGAGGCGACGGCCCGGATGGCCTACCTGCCCCCGGAGCTGGCCGCATCCCGGCCCGGCGCGATCGGCATCGCCGTACCCGGCGGAGAGCTGGCGCTCGCCCCGCTCTCCGACGGCGACGACCTCGACGACCCGGCGTGCGGGGAGCTGATCTACCGCGGGCCCAACGTGATGCTCGGCTACGCCGACGGGCCCGGCGACCTCGCGCTCGGCCGCACCGTCGAGGAGCTCGCGACCGGCGACCTCGCCCGCCGCGACCCGGACGGGATCTACGAGCTGATCGGGCGCCGCAGCCGATTCGTCAAGCTCTTCGGGCTGCGCATCGACCTGGACGGCGTGGAGCGGTTCCTCGCCGGGGACGGCGTGACCGCCGCCTGCGCCGGCGACGACACCCGGCTCGTCGTCGCCGTGACCGGGCCCGACCCCGAACCGGTGGCGACGGCCGCGGCCGCATACCTCGGGCTGCCGGGCGGCAGCGTCGTCGCCGTGGCAGTACCGGAATTGCCCCGCCTGCCCTCCGGCAAGGTCGACCATGCCGCCGTCGCCGCCCTCGGGCGCACGGTGGCGTCTGCGCGTCGGCGCCCCCGCGACGCGTCGGTCCGCGCGGTGTTCGCCCGGGTGCTGCGCTGCCCCGACGTCCCCGGCAACGCGACGTTCGCGAGCCTGGGCGGCGACTCGCTGAGCTACGTGGAGATGTCACTGGCCCTCGAGGACCTGCTCGGCCACCTCCCCGCCGACTGGCCCACCCGCAAGGTGGACGAGCTGGAGGGCTCGGGCCGGCGCCGCCGACGGGGCACCGCGGTGGAGACAACCGTCGTACTGCGAGCCGTTGCCATCGCGCTGATCGTGAGTTCCCACGTCGGGCTGCTCGCGGTCGCCGGCGGGGCGCATCTGCTGCTCGCGCTCGCCGGATGGTCATTCGCGCGGTTCGCGCTGCTCGAGGGCCCGGTGTCAATCCGCCTGATCCGCAGCGGAGTGCGGATCGCTGTGCCCACCGTCGCATGGGTCGCCTGGCGTGCCGCCACCCAGGACGACGTCGGGCTGCACAACGTCCTGCTCGTCAACTTCCTGCTCGATCCCGGCACGTGGGGCTACTGGTTCATCGAGACCCTGCTGCAGATCCTCGTCGTGCTCGCCGTGCTGTTCGCGATCCCAGCCGTGCGCCGATGCGAGCGACGCCTGCCGTTCGCCTTCGCGCTGGTAGCTCTCGCGCTCGCCCTGACAGCGCAGCAGCTCGGCCTCCCGGACAACGAGTACACCGACCGGTTCTTCAGCCCGCACACCGTGCTCTGGATCTTCGTGCTGGGCTGGCTGGCCCAACGGGCCGCCGCGATGTGGCAGAAGGCCGCCGTCGCAGGCCTGACGCTCCTGCTCATCCCGGGCTTCTTCGACGACCCGGTACGCGGCGCCGTGGTCGCGGCCGGCCTCCTGCTGGCGCTGGCCGTACCCCGAGTGGTCCTGCCGCGCATCGCCGCCCGCACCGTCGGGCTGCTGGCCGCAGCATCGCTCTACATCTACCTCACCCACTACGCAGTGCAGCCCGCGCTGCTGCCGCACCTGCCGGTGGCCGTGGTGGCGGCCGCCTGCCTGGCCGTCGGCGTGCTGGCCTGGCTCGCCGTCGACCACTTCACTCGCCTGGTGGGAGCGGCGCTGCGCGGCTCATGGCGCCGGGCGGCGTGAGCGGAACACGACGGGCATGAAATGGGTGCGACCACAAGATCGCCACACGCTAGGTGAGCTAGGACCGACGAAGTCGGTTTGATCGAGTCAAGTTTGGGTTCATGCGGCGAATCCGGCCTCCTGGGTGTGTCGGTCGAGGGCTCGCTGGTAGTCGCGGGCCGCGGTGCGCAGGGCGCTTGGGGCAGGCGGGTCGGGGTCGGTGAGCTGGGCCAGGCCGGGCTGCAGCAGCCGGGTCTGGAGGTGGGTGAGGAGCATGGCGTGGTGCAGGCCGGTGTCGGTGACGCGGTAGCGGTGGCTGCCGGGGACACGGCTGATCAGGCCGTGGGCGCGCAGGCGGCGTAGGTCGTAGCTGGCCTGACCGGCGCTGATGTCATCGGCGGTCTTGCTGAGTAGCCCGGCGAGCAGGCCGCGCAGGTCGCGGTTGCGGAACCCGTGCGGAAGCAATCGGAACATCAACAGTGCCTGCCGGAGCGCGTGGGCGCGCCGGTCGCCCTGGCGCAGCCCGGGGATGTGCTGCCCGTCCTCGGTGACGATCGGGTCGTGCACGGCGGTGAACGCCTCGGCGGCGCGGATCGGGTTGTGGCTGAGTCGTTGGGCACCCAACAGGCGCCTGTTGGCGGAGAAGCCGATCTCCCGCAGCGCGGGCAGATGGGTCAGCCGTTTCCGGA
>NZ_JAHKRK010000558.1 GCF_019396355.1 Pseudonocardia nigra | reverse complement strand
CTGCTGGTCAGGGTGCCACCGCCCATCCGTGGGCGGTTTTGCGGACCCCGAGCACGGCCAGCCGGGCGAGGTTGACCGCGCCGGCGAGTAGCCGGAAGTCGGCGTCGACGCGGACGGTGCCGCGGACGCGGGCTCGGCGTCCGCCGTGTCGGCGGCGCACGAGGTGGCCGAGCTTGCGTTCAACCTTGGGTCGGGTGGCCCGGTAGTCGGCGAGCCAGGCGGAGTCGGCTTGGCGGGCGCGGGCGTCGGCCAGCGCCTGCTCGTGCGGTCCGACGCTGACCGTGCGCCCGGTCTTGGCGCTGGTGCATCGCGCTCGCAGCGGGCAGCCGCTGCAGGCCGGCCCGAAGTAGGCGGTGCCGCCCCCATCGACGGCCGGCCGGATCGGGGTGGTGAACCCGCCGGGGCAGCTCACCGTCGCGGCCGTGAGATCGATGTCGAACCGGTCCTTGCTGAACATCCCGCCCGCCGCGGTCGGCGCCTGGGTCTTGCACCGCGAGTCGATCCCCGCGGCGTCGAGCCGGTCGTGGAACTCACCGGTGCCGTAGGCGTTGTCGCCGTAGACGCACGCCCGCTCGGCGTCAGCTGCCCCCTCCACGCCCGGCTCGGCCGGCCCGGCCCCGGCCACCCTGCACTCGGGCTCGGCCTGCTCGGGCTCGGCCTGCTCGGGCTCGGCCTGCTCGGGCTCGGCCTG
>NZ_JAHKRK010000557.1 GCF_019396355.1 Pseudonocardia nigra | reverse complement strand
CAGGGCCCCGGCGTTGTTCGTTTTCGTCCGGTTTGGTCGGATTCGGTTAGATGTTGAAGACGGCGAAGGCGTCGTCGTGGTTGCGGAGGTCGCGTCGGGCGTGGGCGATGTTGGCGCGCCCCGCGAGCCTGAATGTGCTGATCGTCAGGTTTCGGAACGTGGCGATCGTCCGCGGTGTGGTCCCGGTTCTGACCTGAGAAACGTCCTCGCGAAAGGTGACGTCACGTGTCCAGTGGAGACGGTTTTCCACGGTCCAGTGCTGGCGTTGGTAGTAGTTGAGGTGCTCGGGTCCGGCGAGTGTGGCGGGCAGACTGGTGATCCCGTAGATGATCTCCTTGGAGGTCCACGGGCCGTGGAGTTCTCCGACGTCGCGGCGGAGGCGAAACACTTGCCGGGCCCCGGGGAACAGGGACTCGTCGGTCTCGGCGGTGCGGATCGAGCGACGCTCACGGCGGCCGTGTCCGCGGTCGTCGGTGACCGCGCTGGTGTGTTCCCAGTCGGAGTCGGGGCCGGTCAAGACCTGTGCCGCGGCGGTCAGAGCGAGGGGCTGGTTTCCCTTCAGGACCAGCATGTAGTGGGCGTTGCAGGTGTCGGTGATCAGACGGGCGGTCGCGCGCGTGGTGTGCAAGGCGTCGAGGGTGATCACCATCCCGGCTACGTCCAACGGCGCCAGCAGCGCTTCCACCTGGGCGCCTTCTCCTTTCTTGTCCGGG
>NZ_JAHKRK010000556.1 GCF_019396355.1 Pseudonocardia nigra | reverse complement strand
CTGGGCGCCGTATGACACCTACCTCGACGCCCGCCACCAGCTGTGCTGCGCACACGCCCTGCGCGAACTGGCCGCCATCACCGACGCAACCAGTCCGGACGCCGAGTGGTGCTGGGCCACCCAGGCCGGCGACGCGCTGGTCGCCCTGCAGAAGCTGGTGACCGAGGCGATCAACACCGGCGCCGATGCGGTCGACCCCGCCGCGCTGGACGAGCAGATCCACCGCTACCGGTCGGCCGCCCAGATCGGCCTGCGCGACACCACGGCCCGCGCCAACCCGGTGATGCGCAAGCACCACGCGCTCGCTCGCCGGCTGCTCGACCGGCAAGACGACTACCTGCGCTTCATCACCGACTGGCGGATACCCCCTGACAACAACGGCTCCGAACGCGACATCCGCATGATCAAACTCCGGCAGAAGGTGTCCGGCTGCCTGCGCACCCTCACCGGAGCCACACAGTTCTGCGCGATCCGCAGCTACCTCTCGACCGCCGCCAAGCACGGCAAACACTTCTTCGACGTCCTCGTCCCGCTCGCCGAGGGCCGACCCTGGCTACCCGCAACCCAATGAACAACGCTCACGCGACCTGATGTGATGAAGGAGCGGGGCCTCCGCTCCTCGTGACTCCCGGCTCATGCTCGGGGTGCTCACACCATCGATTCGAGGAGGCCCCTGTGAGCGAATCGTACGAGGGTCGGCAGATCGTCGGGATG
>NZ_JAHKRK010000555.1 GCF_019396355.1 Pseudonocardia nigra | reverse complement strand
GCGGGTCGATCTTGTGGTGAGAACTCCCTATCGGGGGACCCCACGCTCTCACCAGCACCGCGCAGATTGTCCGATATGAGCGTGTCGCGCTCACGTCGCGCTACGATCTTGCTGAGATCACCTCAATACGTCTGCGGTTTGACCGCTTCGCAATGGCAACAGCGCGTCGGGCAGCCCATATTCGCCTTGCATCGAGCGGTCGAATGACAACGGCCTCGTACAGCAGCGACTCGGTGCAGCCACGCTACAGCCACACGTCGGTTCACGACGAGCCGAGCAAGCTCACCACGACCACAGCTCGAGCCATGGGCGCGACCGCGCATGACCACGTGCACGGCCAGGTCACCGAGCAACGTCCACCGGTATCGCGATCCCACAGATCGGAGACCGACGTGGACGACCAGCCGAAACCCCTCTGGGGTGTGGCAGACGTGGCCGCGTACCTGAAGGTGCCGGTCACGACCCTGTACCAGTGGAGGCACAACGGGTACGGCCCGCGTGGGCGGCGCGTCGGGCGCTACGTCCGATACGACCCTGACGATGTGCGCGACTGGTTCGCCGCCCAGGACGACGGCGTCGCATGAGCGCCAGGGCCCCGGCGTTCTTGCCGTTTGGGTCTGATGTCCGTTTTGCCCCTGGTGGTGGACTCGTTTGAGGGGCCGGTGTGAGGGGCGAGCGCGACCCCTGGTGATCTTTCAGGTGTTGAAGCCGAAG
>NZ_JAHKRK010000554.1 GCF_019396355.1 Pseudonocardia nigra | reverse complement strand
CAGGGCCCCGGCGTTCTGGCCGTTTGGGCGTGATGTCCGGTTCCAGCTCTGGGTTGGCGTTGGGTGAGGGACCCGGTGTGATGGGCGAGCGCGACCCCTGGTGATCTTCAGGTGCTGAAGCCAGAAGATCGTTCCCGGGGGTCGCGCTCGTGTCCACAGTATCGTCGTTGTGTTCTTCCGTGAGCCGGTTGGCCGAGCTGGCTCGGCGAGATGACCTGCTGGTGTCGGATCCGCGGGTCGCGACGTCGTCGCTGTTCACGAGGTTGTCGCAGGTGCCGGACCGGCGGAAACGGCGGGGCCGGCGGCATCGACTGGTGGTGGTTCTGGCCCTCGCGGCGTGCGCGACGCTGGTGGTGGGCTGCGACTGCGTGTCGGCGATCTGGCAGTGGGCAGCTGCTACCTCGCAAGAGGTTCTGGCGCGGCTCGGGGCGCGCCGCGACCCCCTGACCGGGCGCTATCTGGTGCCCAGCGAACGAACCTTCCGTCGCGTCCTGGGTGATCTCGACAGCGACGCCCTGGACCGGGAGACCGCCGGTTTCGCCGCCGATGTGATCCGTGGTGTCACTGCGGCGCCGGTCGTGGCTGCCACGCCCGGCCCGCTCGAACGAGAACAGCGCCGGGCGCGACACCTCGCGCAGCGCGCACCCGCCGGGGTGCTGGCTGGAATCGCGGTGGACGGCAAGGCGCTGCGCGGGTCGGTGACCGCCGGTGGGGCGC
>NZ_JAHKRK010000553.1 GCF_019396355.1 Pseudonocardia nigra | reverse complement strand
GGTAGAGGAAGCCCTCCCAGGTGCGCAGGTAGGAGATGTCGGCCACCCAGAGCCGGTCCGGGTGATC
The DNA here is from genome assembly GCF_019396355.1 of Pseudonocardia nigra. Lineage (GTDB taxonomy): Bacteria > Actinomycetota > Actinomycetes > Mycobacteriales > Pseudonocardiaceae > Pseudonocardia > Pseudonocardia nigra. The sequence continues at coordinate 659 of NZ_JAHKRK010000553.1, read as the reverse complement.
GGCGACGAACTGCCGCTTGACCAGGTCCGGGGCGACTGAGCCGGCGCCGAGACGGGTGCGCTTCTTGCCGTGGCGGCGTCGGTGGATGCCCTCGATCCCGGCGACGGTCATGAGCCGGGCGACCTTCTTGCGGTTCCAGACCTGGCCCTGCTGGTCACGGTCGCGGATCTCGGCGGTCAACCGGCGCGCGCCATAGGTGCGGCGGTGCTCGGCCCACGCGTCGTGCAGTTCGTTCGCGGCGTGCGCGTCGTCGAGGTCGTCATCGGAGACCACCGGGCTGCTCCGGCGGATCCAGTCGTAGAACGCCGACGTGCTGACCTGCAGGACCCGGCACAGGAGACGGACTGAACAGGTGGTCTTCTCCGCGGCGATGAACCCGTAGATCGTCTCTCGGGTCACCGGTCTGTCTCCCGGGCGAAGAAGACCGCGGCTTTTCGCAGGACCTCCTTCTCCAACTCCAGCTCCGCGACGCGGCGACGCAACCGGGCCAGCTCGGCCCGTTCCTCCCCGCCCACCGCGGCCGGACCGTCCCGGCGCTCCCGGCGCAGGGCCTCGACCCAGTTCCGCAGGGTCTCGTGGTTGATCCCTAGCTCGCGGGCCACGTCTCGGATCGAGCGGCCACCGTCCAACGCCAGCTGCGCGGCGTTGCGGCGGAACTC
>NZ_JAHKRK010000552.1 GCF_019396355.1 Pseudonocardia nigra | reverse complement strand
TCATCTCAAGACGTGGCGGATGCTCAGCGAAGAAGGCGGCCGATACCGCGCACCGATCAGCAAGTACCCGAGCGCAGTCAAAGCCATTGTCGGACTATTCTTCTTCGCGGCTTATGAATAAGGCCCCTGGTACTCCGGCAAGCATCGCGCCTTCGGCGGGAACATCCAAGCGACGTCCTCGGGATCTGGGCCGGTGACGGTGGCGAGGGTAGGAAGTACTGGCTGCACGTGCTGACCGAGATCAAGAACCGCGGCGTGGTCGATGCGTGCATCGTGGTCTGCGACGGCCTGAAGGGATTGCCGGAGTCGATCACAACAGTGTGGCCCCAAGCGCTGGTCCAGGCCTGTGTGCTGCACCTGATCCGCAACACCTTCCGCTACGCCTCCCGCAAGTACTGGGAGCAGATGGCGCGCGATCTGCGCCCGGTTACACCGCCCCCACCGAGCAGGCCGCCGCGGCCAGGTTCGCCGAGTTCGCCGACACTTGGGGCGGGCAGTACCCGGCGATCATCGCGCTGCGGCGCAACGCCTGGTCGGAGTTCGTGCCCTTCCTCGACTACGACCTCGAGATCCGGAAGGTCATCTGCAGCACGAACGCGATCGTTATCTGGGTCTTCGAAGTTAACCGGGCTTGGCTGGTCGGAGGGCCGCTCGGATGCTCGCGCAGCGTGATCGTAGGCGTTGGTTGATGGGGTTGCGGAACCCGAAGGCATTGCGGGCTTCGAGCTTGATCAGC
>NZ_JAHKRK010000551.1 GCF_019396355.1 Pseudonocardia nigra | reverse complement strand
CGCCGGCCGGAGCGGCGTTCTTCTCCGGCTTGTCGGCGATGACCGCCTCGGTGGTGAGGAACAGGGCCGCGATGGAGGCCGCGTTCTGCAGCGCCGAGCGGGTGACCTTGGCCGGGTCGATGATGCCGGCCTTGACCAGGTCCTTGTACTCGCCGGTGGCCGCGTCGAGGCCCTCGCCCGCGGGCAGCCCGCGGACCTTCTCCGCGACGACGCCGCCCTCGAGGCCGGCGTTGATCGCGATCTGCTTGAGCGGGGCCTCCAGCGCAACCTTGACGATGTTGGCGCCGGTGGCCTCGTCACCGTCCAGGCCGAGGCCCTCGAAGAGGCCGGCACCGGCCTGGATGAGGGCGACGCCGCCGCCGGCGACGATGCCCTCCTCGACGGCCGCCTTGGCGTTGCGGACGGCGTCCTCGATGCGGTGCTTGCGCTCCTTGAGCTCGACCTCGGTGGCGGCACCGGCCTTGATGACCGCGACACCGCCGGCGAGCTTGGCCAGGCGCTCCTGGAGCTTCTCGCGGTCGTAGTCGGAGTCGGTGCGCTCGATCTCCGAGCGGATCTGGGAGACCCGGCCGGCGATCTGGTCGGCGTCACCGGCGCCGTCGACGATGGTGGTCTCGTCCTTGGACACCACGACCTTGCGGGCGCGGCCCAGCAGCGACAGGTCGGCGTTCTCCAGCTTGAGGCCGACCTTCTCCGAGATGACCTCGCCTCCGGTGAGGATGGCCATGTCGGCCAGC
>NZ_JAHKRK010000550.1 GCF_019396355.1 Pseudonocardia nigra | reverse complement strand
GGGCGCCCTCCCGGGCGCTCCTTGACCCCGCCGCCTACCTCGACGCGCCCAAGAACAGTCGGAGAGCCAACGAAGAAAAGATCAACTACAACAACAGGGGGTTGACCGGCCCCGCTCCTTCAGGGACCAGACGGAAACCCGCCGAGACCGGATCGCCACAGCACCATGCGCGGCGGGCCGGCTCATCCGCGGCACGGGGAGGCACGATGCTCAGCCAAGACGACCAATGCCGACTCCGAGCGATCGAACAACAGCTGCAGAGCGACGACCCGGATCTCGCGCGCCGACTCACTGGGACACCACCCTCGACGCCAGCACGCTGGGCCACCACGGCGGCGATCCTGGTAGTCACCCTGGCCGCGCTCGGGGTGCTGCTCGGCCTGCTGCTGTTCAGCCCCGCTCTGCTCGCCCTATCCGGCCCGTCGCTTCTGGGCTGGATAGGGCTACGTCGGCGGAAGCGCGCCACCCGCGAGTGCACCGGCGAAACAGAGCATTGAAAAGGGAGCCATTCGCGGCACTCAATCATTGGGGAAGACCACGCAGAGAAGGGAGCGATATCACGGATCGTTCAGGCCGATCACCTGCCTCGCCAGCGGGCGGCGCGCAGTTACCCCAATGGCCTTGCGTTAGGTCGGTGACCGCTGTCGGAGGCAGTGGAGTTGGATGCGGCGGGTGACGTGGACGACACTGGGTTGATCTTTGCGGGCGGGGAAGTCGCCGGCCTTCTTCGTGGCCCGC
>NZ_JAHKRK010000549.1 GCF_019396355.1 Pseudonocardia nigra | reverse complement strand
GCCCACGCTCTGATCGCGGGGGTCTTGTTCGCCGACAGGTTGTCCATGATCACGTAGATCGGTGCGCCGTCCGGGCGTGCCGCACGGATGGACTTGAGCGCGGCGAGGGTGTGATCACCGCCTTTGCGGCGCCGGTTCACGCCCCAGAGTTGATCGTCGCCGAGGCTGTAGCAGCCGTGGAAGTAGCGGATGCCGTGCGTGCGGTGATACGTCGCGGGCAGCCGCATCGGCCCGGACTCGGGCGCCCAGGTGCTGCCGTGACAGGGCCGGATCGAGAGCGGACCGAATTGGTCGAACGCGAAGCAGCGGTTCGGGAACTTGCTGGTCACCTCCTCGATCCGGTCCAGCTTGGCGTCCTTGTCCGGGTCGCGGGACTCCTTCCATGTCCGGGTCCGCTGAAACGACACCCGGTGCTCACGCAGCAGCTGGCGCAGCCGCTCACGACCGATCCGGACCCGCCGGTCCGGGTTCTCGACCAGGTACGCGGCGAGCTTGCGCACGCTCCAGTGCGTGAACGGGCACCCGCGCGCGCGGGGACGAGCCTTGGCCGTCGCGATGACGAACTCGATGTCCTCATCGTTGATCAGGCGGGGACGGCCTCCCGCCCACCGAGGGTCCAGCGCGGCCAACCCCCGCTCGTTGAAGGCGTGCACCACATCGCGCACGGTGTCCTCGTCCGCAGCCACCAGGCGGGCGATCGCCGGAACCGGTGTCCCCGACGACGACGCCATGATGATCA
>NZ_JAHKRK010000057.1 GCF_019396355.1 Pseudonocardia nigra | reverse complement strand
GACTCGCGGACCCGCGAGTCGCCCGTTTCGGACAGGCGAGTCGCCCGTTTCGGACACGCGAGTCGCCCGTTTCAGACAGGCAAGTCGCCCACTTCGGACACGCGAGTCGCCCCGACCGCTCGGCGCGCCGCCTTGTCGGTGGCCTCTGGCAGCCTCACCGCATGCCCACCCGCCGTCGCATCCACGCCGCCGAACGCCGGGCCCGTCTCGCCGTCCGCCACCGCCTCACCCCGGCCGGGCGCACCGACGACGTCGTCGCCATCACCGATGACCTCGTCGCGCTGCACTCCACCGACCCGGTGAGCGTGTACCTCTCGGCAGCGGCCCGGATGGGCACGCCGTCGCTCGCCGCCGTCGAGGAGGCGCTCTACGGCACGCGGTCGCTGGTGCGCCACCACGCGATGCGCCGCACGCTGTGGGTGTTCGGGCACGAGGCGGCCCGGATGGCGCATCACTCGGCCACGGTCGGACTACTGAAGGTGCAGCGCCGGATGCTGCTCGAGGCCGTGGCGGGCAGCGAGGTCCGCGACGATCCCGCGGCCTGGGTGGCCGCCGCGTCGGCCGAGATCCTCGCGACGCTTGCCGAGGCGGGTCCGCTCAGCGCCCGCGAGCTCGGACAGCGCGTGCCCCACCTCGCGGTGCCGCTGACGCTCGGCACCGGGCGCAACGCCGCCGTCCAGGCCGCCCACAGCCGGGTGCTGCTCGTGCTCGGCTTCGAGGGGCGGGTCCTGCGGGCCCGGCCCACCGGCACGTGGATCAACGGCCAGTACCGGTGGGCCGCCACCGACACCTGGCTGCCGGACGGCTTCCCCGCGATGGAGCAGCGCGCGGCGGCGGCGGGGCTCACGGAGCGCTGGCTGCGCGCGTTCGGCCCGGCCACGCGCACCGACCTGCAGTGGTGGATGGGCTGGACGGTCGCGGTCACCACCCGCGCGCTCGCCGATGTCGGCGCGGTCGAGGTCGACCTCGACGACGCCACCGGCTACGTGCTCCCCGACGACGTCGACCCGGGCTCGCCCGCCGAGCCGTCCGTGGCGCTGCTACCCGGGCTCGACCCGTCGACGATGGGGTGGAAGCAGCGCGACTGGTACCTCGACCCCGCGCACGTGCCCACCCTGTTCGACCGCAACGGCAACGGCGGGCCCACGGTGTGGGTCGACGGCCGGATCGTCGGGGGCTGGGTGCAGCGCCGCGACGGCACGATCGCCGTCCGGCTGCTCGAGGACATCGGCGCCGAGCAGGGCGCCGATGTCGACCGGCTCGCCCACGAGTTGGAGAAGCTGCTGGGCGACGTCCGGTTCTCCGTGCGCTTCCCCGCGCCGCTGCAGACCGATCTGCGCGGCTGATCAGCTCTCGGCGAGCAGGCTCGGGCGGTCGGCGGCGGTGCCGCCCTCCGCCGCCACGAGGGTCTCGAAGGTCGCGGGCTCGTCGGCGAGCGCCTCCGACAGCAGCGGCACCACGTGCTCGCGCACCGGGAACGGCGACAGCGCCCGCCGGTAGGCGTCCACCGAGACGAACCGGACCACCAACACCCAGCGGTCCGGTTCGTCGACCGCGCGGCCCAGCTCACCGCCGACGCAGCCGTCCGCGGCGGTGAGCAGTTCGAGCGCGCGGCGGGCGCGGGGCAGGAGGTCGGGGGCGGCCGCGAACCGGCAGACGAGCAGCACGGACTCCAGCATTCCACCGCACGCCTACGATGGGGACGCGGCCGCCAGGAGTGCAGGACCACCGGGGGGCGCGGCCGCCGCTCCCGGGGATGGGGACGCCGATGTCGATCGTCGCGGGAACGGGAGCGGCGAGCGCGGACGATGCCGCGTTCGAGGACACCGTCGACCCGGGGGACCACACGGCGGTGCACGGCAGCGCCGCCCCGGCGCCCGTCCGTACGCCGCGCACCCTCGCCGCGGCCGGCGATCTGCTGCGCGCGCTGGCCGCGCCCGTGCGGATCGCCATCGTCCTGCAGCTGCTGGAGTCCGACCGGTGTGTGCACGACCTGGTCGACGCGCTCGACGTCACCCAGCCGTTGATCAGCCAGCACCTGCGGGTGCTCAAGTCGGCGGGCGTCGTGCACGGGGAACGGCGAGGCCGCGAGGTGGTGTACTCGCTCGTCGACGACCACCTCGCCCATATCGTGGTCGACGCCGTCGCACACGTGGAGGAGGGTCGGTGACCAGCACGGGTTCGCGGGCGTTGCGCGCCACCCGCCAGCGCGCGGCGGTGTCGGCACTGCTCGACCGGCTCGACGACTTCCGCTCCGCACAGGAGATCCACGAGGAGCTGCGGCGCACCGGCGAGGGCATCGGCCTCACCACCGTCTACCGCACCCTGCAGACGCTCGCCGACGGCGGCGAGGTCGACGTCCTGCGCACCGGCACCGGCGAGGCCGTCTACCGGCGCTGCACCACGGTGGAACACCACCACCACCTCGTGTGCCGCCGTTGCGGACGCACGGTGGAGATCGAGGGCCCCGCCGTCGAGAGCTGGGCGCAGCGGGTGGCCGAGGCGCACGGGTTCTCCGAGCTCAGCCACACGGCGGAGATCTTCGGGCTGTGCCGGGAGTGCAGCTCCGCCCGCTGACCGCTGCCCACGGGCGCATCGGTGCGCCGGGGACGATCAGGTGGCAGGGGGCGGGGGCCGACCTACCGCGATCACGGGCTGAGGGCCGCCGACCGGTCGGCGCCCACGACCTTCCGCCCGTGATCGCCGGCCCTACGGATCGCCGCCCGGCGCGATCACGGCCAGACGGCGGCCGGCGCGCAGCCACCCACGACCCTCCGGCCGTGATCACCGCGCTGGTCCCGGGCCGACCCCCTTCGCCCCACCGATCGCACCCGCCGATCACGCCCACCCTCGTCGTGGCCGCCGACAGCCCTCCGCGATCACGGGCAGAAGGCGGCCGCCTCACCGGGCCACCCACGACCCTCCGGCCGTGATCACCGCCTCCGGGCGCGCAGAACACATGCCCGCTCCCACCCGGCCGCATACCGAGCCACCGCGATCACGGCGAGAAGGTCGCTCACCGGCGGCCGACCACGACCCTCCGCCCGTGATCACCGGCACGGGGCGGGCCCGAGGTGGAGCCGCGCCGCCGCGCGGCTTGCGCGAGATCCGACGCAGATTCGCCCGCTGCGTCTCCGGCATCACCCCGTCGCGGCCCTCGACACCCCGCGGTGCCAGGAGTACCGTCCTCCTTATTCAACAACTGATGAAAGAGGGTGGTGGAGATGACCGAGCGCACGACCTGCGCCGTCATCGGTGGCGGCCCAGCGGGGATGGTTCTCGGGCTGTTGCTCGCCCGGGCGGGCGTCGAGGTGACCGTCCTGGAGAAGCACGGCGACTTCCTGCGCGACTTCCGCGGGGACACCGTTCACCCCTCCACGCTCCAACTACTCGACGAGCTCGGCCTCGGCGGCCGGTTCGCCGAGCTCCCCCACAGCAAGCTGCACGAGATCGCCTTCCCGCTCGAGAACGAGCGCAGCGTCGTCGTCGGCGACCTGCGCCGGCTGAAGGTGGCGCACCCGTACGTCGCGATGGTGCCGCAGTGGGACCTCCTCACCCTGCTCGCCGACGCCGCTGCGGAGGAGCCGACGTTCACCCTGCGGATGCACGCGGAGGCGACCGAGCTGATCCGCGAGGCCGGGCGGGTGCAGGGGGTGCGCTACCGCACCGAGGACGGCGCGTCCCACGAGCTGCGCGCCGACCTGACGGTGGCGTGCGACGGACGCTGGTCGATCGCGCGCCGGCAGGCCGACCTCCGGCCCAAGGAGCTGCCGGTGCCGATCGACGCCTGGTGGTTCCGGCTGCCCCGGAGGCCCGGTGGCCAGCCGGCCGCGCTGACCCCCGTCGCGGGCAACCGACGCGTCGTGATCGTCATCCCCCGCGAGGACTTCCTCCAGCTCGCCTACCTCGCCGCGAAGGGCAGCGACTCGCGGCTGCGCGAGCGGGGCGTGGAGAGCTTCCGCCGGGACGTCGCCGAGGCCGTCCCGTGGCTCGCCGACCGGGTCGACGAGCTGGCGTCGATGGACGACGTCAAGCACCTCGACATCCGGCTGAACCGGCTGGATCGCTGGCACGTCGACGGCCTGCTGTGCATCGGCGACGCGGCCCACGCGATGTCGCCGATCGGTGGGGTCGGCATCAACCTCGCCGTGCAGGACGCCGTCGCCACGGCCACCCTCCTCGCCGAGCCGCTCCGCCGGGGCACCGTGACGCCTGCCGCGCTGGCGAAGGTCCGCACCCGCAGGCTCCTGCCGACGATCGCCGTGCAGACGCTGCAGCGGATCCTGCACCGCGGGCTCGTCCACCCGATCCTCGAGGGTCGGCGGGAGGGCCCGCCGAAGCCCCTGATGGCGCTCTTGAGGCGGGTTCCCGCGGTGTCGGCCGTGCCCGCGTACCTGATCGGCGTCGGCCTCCGCCCCGAGCACGCGCCGCGGTTCGCACGACGCGCCCCGACGCCGCGCACAGGTCGGCGCTAGCGCTGCACCGGCTGCCCCGCGGGCGCCCAGTCCGCGGGGCGACCGGTGTGGTTGGAGAACTCGACCGACCAACGCCACCAGGTGCGGTCCTCGGCATGCGCCCAGTGCGTGAGCACGCCGACCTCGCCACCGGGCAGCAGCACGGGGAGCCCGTAGAGCTCGTCGGTCGGCCAGATCTCCGAGCGACGGAACGTGCCGCCCTCGTGGGCGAGGAGCGTCATCGGCGAGTACTCCCCCGTCCGGTCGACGTCGCCGCGGGCCACCACCCCGCCGTCGTCGGTGCGGATCTCCACCGATGCGTGGGCGGGCGCGGCGTGGACCAGCACCCGGTCGAAGCCGCCCGCCGTCAGGCAGCGGGCGAACTCGAGGCCGTTCATCGCTCCGTCGCGGGAACGGATGTCCCAGATCCAGTTCATGGCTCCCGGTTACCCGGGCCGGCCGAATTACCCTGGCGACGGTGCACCACCTCGCCCAGGTCAACGTCGCCCGGCTCCGGGCGCCCCTGGAGGCGCCGGCGATGCGGGGGTTCGCCGCGGCGGTCGCGCCGATCGACCGGCTCGCCGCCACCAGCCCCGGGTTCGTGTGGCGGCTCGGGTCGGGCGACGGCCACGGCGTCACCGTGCAGCCCGACGCCGGCGGCCCGGTGTTCCTCAACCTCTCGGTCTGGCAGGGCTACGACGCCCTGCACGCGTTCACCTACCGCACAGCGCACGCCGGGGTCCTCAAGCGGCGGAGCAGCTGGTTCGCCCCCACCCCGCAGCCCTCCACAGCGCTGTGGTGGCTGCCGGCAGGTGAGCGACCCTCTGTCGAGGAGGCGCTGCGCCGGCTGCGGTACCTGCGCGAGCACGGCCCCTCACCGCAGGCCTTCTCGCTCCGGCGGCGTTTCACCGCGGACGGCGCGCCCGTTCAGCGCAGCCGCCGCGTGACCACGCGCAGGAGCACCAGCACGAGCGCGGCGTTGTACACGAGCCCGCCGAGGACATAGGGCCAGAAGGTGCCGCCGTCCATCGCCGACCAGAACGCGCGCGCCGGCCAGTACGGCGGCAGGATCCCGAACGCGAGCTGCCACGGGGAGTCGAGCAGGAAGAACGGGATCAGCGGGAGCGTGAACACGGCCAGGCCGAGCACCCGCATCACGGCGAGGCCCTCGATCTTGTTCCGGGCCGGGGCCGCCATGACCAGGCCGAGCACCGGCGCGAGCAGCCCGGCGACGACGGCGACCGGAACGCTCATGGCGAGCGTCCGACCGGGCACCAGCCCGGTCAGCGCGAGCGAGGCGATCACCGATCCTGTGGTCAGCACGATCGTCACCGCGGCGCGGTAGGTCGGGTACGCCGCAGGCGGCGCCGGCGTGACCCGCAGGGCGGTGAGCGTGTGCTGGTCCTTGTCGTCGAGGAGCTGGAGGGCCAGCATCGCGCCGAGCAGCAGCGGCGGGCCCACCACACAGAACGCGCTGACGATCAGCGAGTGGTACGGAGTGAGGTCGAACGCCCAGCGCTGCGCCACGAACTCGGTGAGCGACGGGACGAACCACAGGGCCACCGCGTACAGGAACGGGCCGAGCAGCACGACGACGAGCATCGTGTCGCGACGGACGGTGCGCAGGTCGTTGCGGCCGAACGCGGCCAGGGTGCTGATCACTGTCCGCCCTCCTTGGCGACGACGTGGCGGTGGAACACCCGCCGCGCCAGCAGGCACAGCAGGCCGATCCACAGGACCGGGTAGCCGATCGCGTAGGCGAGCTGCCAGCCGGTGAGCGAGACCTGGTGGAAGGCGGCGCCCAGCAACAGGATCGAGCCCTCGGTCGGCACCAGCAGGAACAGCGGGTGCGGGTGGAGCCCCGAGTAGTCCAGCAGTGGTGCGTTCGCGACGAGGAGCACGAGCGCGGACGGCAGCAGCCATTCGCTGATCGACGGGAACAACGGCGCGGTGATGAACCCCGCCAGCACCATGAGCAGCGCCATGGACACCACGCCGGCCAGCAGCGGGAGCACGGCGAAGCCGGTGCCATAGTCGACGAGCACGACGACCGCGCAGGTGGCCACGGCGAGCGCCGCCATCGTCACCAGCTTGGACGTGAGGTAGTGGCGGAACCGCAGCGGCGTGGTGAGCAGGGCGAACAGGGTGCGCTCGCCCTTCTCGAAGAACACCGCGCCGGCGATGAAGAACAGGAAGAACTCCAGGTCGGCCATCAGCAGGGGCATGACCGTCCCGAGCAGGGTGTCGGGCACCAGCTGGAGCACGCCGACCCAGAGCAGGATGACGAAGGCCGTGGCGTAGAGGAAGCCGTAGCGGCGTTGCAGCCGGAAGTCCATGCGGATCGCCGCGGTGAGCACGCCGCTCCTGCCAGCGACCTCCCCGTCACGTCGATGAACACGTCCTCGAGGCTCGCTTCCTGGCTGTGCAGCGCCTCGATGTGGTGCTCACGAGCGAGCGCCCGGAACGTCTCGTCGTCGCCGAGCCCGTCGAGCGGGAAGTCCTTGGTTTCCAGGCTGCCGCCGGACCGGTAGGTGACGGTCACGGCCCGCCTGCTGCGACTGATCTTGTGCTCGGTGGGCGTGTCGAGCGCGGCGATCCGGCCGTCGACGACGAACGCGACGCGGTCGCAGAGCTCGTCGGCGGTGCCCATGTCGTGGGTCGTGAGGAACACGGTGCAGCCCCGGGCCCGCAGCTCGCGGATGATCTCCTTGACCCGGAGGGCGTTCACCGGGTCCATCCCCGAGGTGGGCTCGTCGAGGAACAGCAGCTCCGGGTGGTGCAGCAGCGCGCGGGCGAACACCAGCCGCATCTGCATGCCCTTGGAGAACTTCGCCACGCGGGTGTGCGCGGCCGCGGCGAGGTCGATGCTCTCCAGCAGCCGCAGCGGGTCCTCCGTCGGCCCGGCGTAGAGGGAGGCGAAGAACTCGAGGTTCTCCAGCGCGGTGAGCTTGTGGTACAGGTTCGGCAGCTCGAAGGACACGCCGATGCGCTGGTAGTAGGCGCTCCCCCAGTCCGCGGGGTCCTTGCCCCACACCGCCACGCGGCCGCCGTGGCCGGTGAGCAGCCCGATGAGGATCTTCTGGGTGGTGGACTTGCCGGCGCCACTCGGGCCGAGGAAGCCGAAGACCTCGCCCTCGGCCACGGTGAATCCCATCCCCTTGACCGCGGGCTCCGCGGTCTTCGGATAGGTGAAGGTCAGGTCGTCGACCTCGATGACGGTCATGCGGGTCCTTCCTGGACGCAGCGCGGACAACGGCGCCGACCAGGCTTCCCGGCTCACCACGGTCCGAGGACCGACGAGCGAGACGCTAGCAGATTTCAGAAATCTCTGAAGTAGCTCGGGTACGCTGGGCTCCCGAAAGGTCAGCAAGGTGGCTTTACTGCCACTGGACGGCAGCATGGCCACCTTGCTGCGATGCGGGAGCGGCACCGAGGAGGGGTGTGAGGGAGCACGGGCCGGTGGACGAGGTGGCCGAGCGGTTGGCACTCGCCCTCACCGAAGCCGGGATGCAGCGGATGGTCGCGCGCGTACTGGCCGCGTTCCTGTTCAGCGAACAGGAGTCGGTGACCGCGGGCGAGCTGGGCGACCAGCTCGGAGCCAGCGCCGGGTCGATCTCGGCGGCGATCACGGTGCTGCGCACCGTCGCGATGATCGAGGCGACCCCCGTCCCGGGGAGCAGGCGGGCGCACTACCGGCTGCGCGCCGACGCCTGGGCGACGCTGATGACCAAGCAGAACGCGATGTTCACGCTGCTGGACGACATCGGCGAGGCCGGCCTCGCGGTCACCGACCCCGACGGGCCCGCCGCGGTGCGGCTGCGGCAGATGCGCAGCTTCTACGCCTACCTGCAGGCCGAGCTGCCCGCGCTCATCGAGCGGTGGCAGCGGGAACAGGACGCAGGGCGCTCGTCGTGACGGCGCGAACGGGGTACCCCTGGGGCATCCGTAGCTGCGAGAGGGGTGACACGCCCATGGAGGCGAGCCGAGGAGACCACATCGTCGTCGAGGGGACGGTCGTCGACCACCCGCGCCGTGAGGGCGAGGTGCTCGAGGTGATCGGCGACGGCGACACGACGCGCTACCGCGTGCGCTGGCAGGACGGCCACGAGTCGGTCTTCCAGCCGGGCCCCGGCACCCACGTGGTGCCGCCCGCCGGCTGAGCCCGATCAGCTCTCCGTCAGCTCCGCCCGGAGGCTGGATGCGCTGCTCACCACGAGCATCAGGAGGGTGCCCATCGCCTTCTCCTCCAGTCCGCTGGCGGGGAAGGCGTAGCGCAGCGTCACGTCCCAGCCGCGTTCCCCGCGGATCACGCGCGGGGTGCCGAACAGCCCTTCGCCCGCGCCGAGGGCGACGCGGGTGGGCACGTCGGACTCCGCGGGCAGGTCCCAGGCCACCACGCACGTGAGGTTGAGGACGGGCAGCCCCTCCTCCAGCTCCACGCCCTGCAGTGCGCAGACGACGCCACCGTGGGCGAACGTGAGCGAACCGTCCTCGTCGGCGGTGACGTCGTGGAAGCGCTCCAGCGCTGTGCGTGCGACGCCGAGCATCTCGGCGATGGCGGTGCTCATGAGGCGGTCTCCGGGGCGTCGAGGGCGCCGCCGAACCGGCGGTCGCGGCGGGCGTAGATCTCGACGGCCTGCCACAGGTGGCGGCGGTCGAAGTCGGGGAAGAGGGTGTCGAGGAAGACCATCTCGGCGTAGGCCGACTGCCACAGCAGGAAGTTGGACGTGCGCTGCTCGCCGGAGGACCGCACGAACAGGTCGACGTCGGGCATGTCGGGCTCGTCGAGGTACCGCGCGATCGTCCGCTCGTCGATCTTGTCGGGCTTGATCCGGCCGTCGGCGACGAGCCGCGCGACCTGCTTCACCGCGTCGGTGATCTCGGCGCGGCCGCCGTAGTTGACGCACATCGTGAGGTTGAGGACGTCGTTGTGCTTCGTCTTCTCCTCGGCGATCTCCAGTTCCTTGATCACCGAGCGCCACAGCCGCGGCCGCCGCCCGGCCCACCGCACGCGGACGCCCATGGCGTCCATCTCGTCGACCCGGCGGCGGATGACGTCGCGGTTGAAGCCCATGAGGAAGCGCACCTCGTCGGGGCTGCGCTTCCAGTTCTCGGTGGAGAACGCGTACGCCGAGAGCCACTTGACGCCGATGTCGATCGCGCCGCGCGCGACGTCCATCAGCGACGCCTCGCCGCGACGGTGGCCCTCGATCCGCGGCAGGCCGCGCGCGTTGGCCCACCGGCCGTTGCCGTCCATCACGAGCGCGACGTGGTGCGGCACGAGCTCGGGCGGGATCGCGGGCGGCCGCGCACCCGACGGGTGCGGCGGCGGGGGCGAGAACCGAGACACGAAACGCACCCTACGGGCGGGGGTGCGGGAAACCTCAGGGTGGCTCCGGCGATCGCCCCAGTCCGCGGGACGCCGCGCGTTCCTAGCGTCGAGGACATGATCGATACGAACAGTGGGATCGTCGGGTGGGTCGTGGACCTGATGGAGGCCCTGGTCGCCCCGGGCATCGGGCTCGCCATCGCACTGGAGAACCTCTTCCCGCCCCTGCCCAGCGAGGTGTTCCTGCCACTTGCCGGGTTCGCGGCCGCACGCGGCGAGCTGAGCGTGGTGGCGGCGATCGCCTGGACGACGCTCGGGTCGCTGGTCGGCGCGCTGGTGCTGTACGGGATCGGCGCAGCGCTGGGCCGCGATCGGCTGCGCGCGCTCGTCGACCGGATGCCGCTGGTGCAGCTGCGCGACGTCGACCGCGCCGAGGCCTGGTTCGCCCGCCACGGCGCGAAGGCCGTGTTCCTCGGGCGGATGGTGCCGATCGTGCGGAGCCTCATCTCGGTGCCGGCCGGCGTCGAACGAATGCGGCCTGTGCTCTTCGCCGCCCTCACCGCGGCCGGCAGCCTGATCTGGAACACCGCCTTCGTCCTCGCCGGGTACCTGCTCGGGGAGAACTGGCACGTCGTCGAGCAGTACGCCGGAATCGCGTCGAAGGCGGTGCTCGTCGTGCTGGTGCTGGCCGTGCTCGGCTTCGTCGGGCAGCGGCTCGCGCGCCGGGGACGGCCGCAGGCCGAACCCCCCACGGAGCGGCTGCCCGTCGTCCGCCCACAGCGCCACCGGTAGCGTCGCGCCGTGCGGACTCGGGTGCTGCGGTCGGCCGCCGGGCTGGTGCTCGGCGCGGTCACCGCCGCCGTGCACGCGGTGCTGGACGTGCCGGCGGTCGTGGCGCTCGCCGTGCCCGCGGCCCGGCCCGCGCCGTACGGCGCGGGGCTGCTGCTGACGCGCTGGGAGCGCAGCCGGGTGGTGGGACTGCTGGACGGCACGGCCGAGGAGGGAGAACCGTCCGGTCCGCGGGCGGTGCGCTACCTGGCCGCCCGCATCCCGGTCGGGCTGCTGGGCGGGGCCGTGCTCGGCCTGCTCGGGCTCGGGCTGCTTTTCGCGGTCACGCTCCTGTGGTCGTGGGTCACCGGCACCCCGTGGCTGATGGAGCAGCCCCCGTCGGTGGTGGTCGGCTGGCAGCTCATCGCCTACTACACGGTCCCCGGCGCGGTCCTGCTCTACCTCGCGCTGGCCGGCGCGGTGGGCGTCGCCCGCTGGGAGCGTTCGCTCGTGCACTGGCTGCTGGCACCGTCGCGGGAGGAGCGGCTGGCCCACCGCGTCGAGGAGCTGTCCGAGTCCCGCGACGCGATCGTCGCCGCGGTCGACGACGAACGCCGCCGGATCGAGCGCGACCTGCACGACGGCGTGCAGCAGCGGCTCGTCGCACTGGGGATGCTGCTCGGCAGGGCCCGCCGGCACCCGGAGCGCGCCGCGGAGTTCGTCGCGCAGGCGCACGAGGAGGCCCAGCGCACGCTGGGCGAGCTGCGCGACGTCTCGTGGCGCGTCTACCCCGCCGCGCTGGAGACCGGCGGGCTGGCCGCGGCACTCGAGTCCGTCGCGGAACGCGCGCCGCTGCCCGTCCGCATCCGCTGCGACCTGCCCGCCGAGCCGCCCGCCCCGGTCCGGGCGGCGGCGTGGTTCGTCTCCGGGGGATGGAAGCCGGCGGAGCTTGCGGAGCCGGCGGGGCGGGTAAGCACTGTGCGAGGCGGTGACGAACGCAGCCAAGCACTCGGGCGCGCTGGGCGTCGAGGTCGACATCGATGTGATCGACGGGACGCTGCGAGCCACCGTCCGCGACGACGGCCACGGCGGCGCCGATCCCGCGGGCGGCGGCCTGTCCGGGCTCGTCCGGCGCGTCGCCGCCGCCGACGGCACGTTCTCGGTCACCAGCCCACCCGGCGGCCCGACGGTCGTGGAGGCGGAGCTGCCGTGCGTGTGACGATCGCCGAGGACTCCGCGCTGCTGCGGGAGGGCCTCGTCCGGCTGCTCGTCGACGAGGGGCACGAGGTGGTGGCCGCCGTCGGCGACGCCCGCGCGCTCCTCGGCGCCGTCGAGCGGGACGCGCCCGACGTCGTGGTGGCCGACGTGCGGATGCCCCCGGCCACAGCGACGAGGGCATCGTCGCCGCGCTGGCGATCCGGCGCCGCTGGCCGCAGGTGGGGGTGCTCGTGCTGTCGCAGTACGTGGAGCGCCGGCACGCCGCCCAGCTCATCGGTGACGACGGCGGCCGCGTCGGCTACCTGCTCAAGGACCGGGTGGCACAGGTCGGGGAGTTCCTCGACGCGCTGGAGCGGGTGGGCGCGGGCGGCGCTGCGTTCGACTCGGAGGTGGTGCGGCAGCTGCTCGCCCGCGGCACCCACGCCGACCCGCTCGCCCGGCTCACCCCGCGGGAGCGCGACGTGCTCGACGCGATGGCCGAGGGCCTCACCAACGCCGGCACGGGCGAGCGGCTGCGGATGTCGGTGAGCGCGGTGGAGAAGCACCTGGCGTCGATCTTCGGAAAGCTGGGCATCGCGGAGGCGGCGGGGTACAGCAGGCGGGTGCTGGCGATCCAGCGCTACCTGGGTTCGTGAAACGCCCACGGGCTGATCCGGAGTGCAGCTAGAATGCATGCATGCCCGCGATCACCATCCGGAACGTTCCCGAGCATGTGCGCGACGAGCTGGCTGCTCGTGCTGCGCGCAGCGGCCGGTCGTTGCAGGAGTACCTGCTCGCCGAGTTGGAGGCGAAGGCGGCCTACCCCGAACCTGAAGACTGGATCGCCCAGGTACGAGCCCAGGCCCGTGCCCACGGAGGCGACCTGACGATCGATGAGCTCCTTGCCGACAAGGACGCCGATCGCCGGTGAGCCGCAGCCATGGCGCGGTTGTCATCGATTCGGCAGCCGTGGTCGCGATACTCGCTGATCGGCAGGGTACCGGCGAGTGGGTCGCCGAGACGATCAGTGGCTGTCGGCTCCTGGCTCCTCGGCTGATGCCGTACGAGGCGGGCAACAGCCTGCGGCGCCGAGAGCTGGCAGGCAAGCTCAGTGCCAGCGCTGCCGATCGTGCCCATGCGGCGCTCAGCTCGTTGCAGGTCGAGTTGTGGCCCTCCAGCCGGACTGCTTCCCGGGCCTGGGAACTGCGGGGCGCCGTCACCTATTACGACGCGAGCTACGTCGCCCTCGCCGAGATGCTCGACGCGCCGCTCGTCACCCTCGACCGTCGGCTGGCGCGGGCGCCCAGTCCGCGGTGCGCGTTCCTGACCCCGCCGGAGGCGTGACCGACCGCCGCTCCACCAGCGGCAACGACCGCAGTTGCCGCTCCAGGTGCCACTGCAGGTGCGCGGCAACCAGCCCGCTGGTGTCGCGGCGGGTGGCCGCCGCGGCCGCGTCGGCGGTGTCCCAGTCCCCGTGCAGCAGCGCGTCGAGCAGCGTGAACGTCTCCCGCGAGGGCATGACCGATCCCGGCGGACGGCAGCGCGGGCACACCGCTCCCCCGGCCGCGATGTTGAACGCCGGGTGCGGGCCCGGCTCGGCGCAGCGGGCGCACTCGCTGATCGCCGGCGCCCAACCCGCGTGCGTCATCGCACGGAGCAGGAACGCGTCGAGCACGAGCGACGGGTCGCGCTCCCCGTCGGCGAGCGCCCGGATCGCGCCCACCAGCAGCAGGTACACCCGCAGCGACGGCTCACCCTCCTCGGCGACGAGCCGGTCGGCCGTCTCGAGGATCGCGCAGCCCGACGTGTAGCGGCCGTAGTCGCCGACGATCCCGGCGCCGAACGCGTCGACGGTCTGGGCCTGGGTGATGACGTCGAGCGAACGGCCGGTGTAGCACTGGACGTCCACGTGGTTGAACGGCTCCAGCCGGGCGCCCCACCGCGACCGCGTGCGGCGCACCCCCTTGGCCACCGCGCGCACCTTGCCGCGGCGGCGGGTGAGCAGCGTGACGATCCGGTCGGCCTCGCCGAGCTTCTGCACCCGCAGCACCACGCCGATGTCGCGGTAGAGGGTCACCACGACAGCCTACTTCCGGCCGACCCGGCGACCGTGCACATCGTCCGGTGCCCGTGCACATGGCCCGACCTGTGCACGGTCGGGGCACGGTGTGCACCGTGGGTCAGAACCCCAGCTTCCGCAGCTGCTTCGGGTCGCGCTGCCAGTCCTTCGCGATCTTCACGTGCAGGTCGAGGAACACCTTCGTGCCCAGCAGCGCCTCGATCTGCCGGCGCGAGTCGCTGCCCACCTGGCGCAGCCGCTCCCCGCCCTTGCCGATCACGATGCCCTTCTGGCTCGAGCGCTCCACGTAGATGAGCGCGTGCACGTCGAGCATGTCGTCGCGGCCTTCGCGCGGCACCATCTCCTCGATCACCACGGCGATCGAGTGCGGCAGCTCGTCGCGCACGCCCTCCAGCGCGGCCTCCCGGATCAGCTCCGCGACGAGCGTCTCCTCCGGCTCGTCGGTGAGCTCGCCGTCCGGGTAGAGCGGCGGGCCCTCCGGGAGCCGGGCGACGAGCAGGTCGGCGAGCAGGTCGACCTGGAACCCGTTCACGGCCGAGCAGGGCACCACTTCGGCGAAGTCCATCAGCCCGGTGAGCTGGGTGAGCCGCTCGGCGATCTGCTCGGGCTGCGCCTTGTCGGTCTTGGTGACGATCCCGACCACCGGGGTGCGGCCCGCGACCGACCGCAGCTCGTTGACGATGAACTCGTCGCCGCGGCCCACCGGCTGGTCGGCCGGGACGCAGAAGCCGATGACGTCGACCTCGGCCCAGGTCTCCCGGACGACGTCGTTGAGCCGGCTGCCCAGCAGCGTGCGCGGCTTGTGCAGGCCGGGGGTGTCGACCACGACGAGCTGCGCGTCGGGCCGGTGCAGGATGCCGCGGATCGCGTGCCGGGTGGTCTGCGGCCTGCTCGACGTGATCGCGATCTTCGACCCGATCAGTGCGTTGGTCAGCGTCGACTTGCCGGCGTTCGGCCTGCCGACGAAGCACGCGAACCCGGAGCGGAAGCCCTCCGGAACGGAGGCGAAGCTGCTCACGCCGCGGTCAGCGGGGCGAGCTTCTCGCCGGTCAGCCGCTCCAGGATCTCCCGGCCGATCGGCAGGGCGGCGGTGGCCGCGGGCGACGGGGCGTTGAGCACGTGCAGCACCGAACCGGGCCCGCTGCCCTGGTCGACGAACAGGAAGTCGTCCACCAGCGTGCCGTCCGCCTTCACGGCCTGCGCGCGCACGCCCGCGCCGGCCGGGTGGAGGTCCTCGGCGCGAACGTCGGGCAGCATCCGCTGGATCTGCTTGACCATCGCCTTCCTCGACAGCGACCGGTGCATCTCGCCGAAGCCGTACTTCCAGTGCTGCTTCGCGACCTTGAGCATGCCCGGGTAGGTGATCGTCTCGAGGAACTCCTTGGGCTTGACCGTGCCCCAGGAGTAGCCCTCACGGGCGAGCGCGAGCACCGCGTTCGGGCCGGCGTGCACGTGCCCGTCGATGCCGCGGGTGGCGTGCACCCCGAGGAACGGGAACGCCGGGTCGGGCACCGGGTAGATGAGGCCCTTCACCAGGCCGGCCGCCCGGTCGCTGAACCCGGAGTACTCGCCGCGGAACGGGATGATCCGCACGCCCGGGTCGGCGCCCGCGGCCTCCGCGACCTCGTCGCAGCGCAGCCCGGCGCAGACGACGACCTGCTTGCCCAGCAGGTCACCGGTCTCGGTGCGCACCACGACGTCGTTCGTGCGGCGCACGATCCGCGACACCGCGCGGCCCAGGTGGATCTCGCCGCCCTCCTTGGCGACCAGCTCGCCGATCTTCTCCGCGATCGCGCGGTAGTCGGTGATGCCGGTGGACGGCACGTACAGCGCCGCGATGCCGCGCACGTGCGGCTCGTACTCGCGCATCCCGTCCTGGTCGAGCTGGCGGTTCTCGACGCCGTTGGCATCGCCGCGACGCTTGAGCTCCGCCATCCGCGGCAGCTCCTCGGGCTCGGTGGCCACGACGAGCTTGCCGGTGACCTCGTGCGGCAGGTCGTGCTCCCGGCAGAACGCCACCGTCTCGGCGCAGCCGGCCACCGCCAGGCGCGCCTTGTAACCGCCTGGCGCGTAGTAGAGCCCGGAGTGGATGACGTTGGAGTTGTTGCCGGTCTGGTGGCGGGCGAGCTGCGGCTCGCGCTCGACCACGGCGACGGACCGGCCGGTGCGCGCCACGGCGTGTGCCGTGGCGAGGCCGACGATGCCGCCGCCGACCACGACGACGTCGAACGAGGGGGTGCTCATGAGGCGGTCTCCGAGGTGTGGATCTGAACGACGGCGCCCGAGGCGTCGGCGCGAAGGACGGGGGCGGCGGGGGCGAGGTCGTAGACCGCGTTGAGCGAGCCCGCGTCGATCATCCCGGCGTCGGTGACGACGGCGGCGGCCTCGAGCCCGGGCGCCCCGCTGGACACGGCGGCGGCCACGGCGGCCTGCAACGCCGTGAGCTGCAGCGACGGCAGCGCGACGGACGCGGCCGCGTAGGTGCGGCCGTCGGTGTCGCGAACGGCGGCCCCCTCGTCCGCGCCGGTGCGGGCGCGGGCCGAGCGGGCCAACGTCACGATCTTGGCGTCTTCCGGATCCAGGTCACCCGGGTCGGACATCGCTCTCCTCCCGACGGTCGGCGCGCTCGGCGCGCTCCCCGTCCTGTTCCCCGTCCGCGCTTTCGGCGGCGGGCTCGATGGGGTCCACCAGCACCGAGGTGATGCGGACCCGGCCGCGGGCGTCCTTGCCGCCCTCGGCGAGCAGGCGCAGCCCGGCGACCTCGGCCCGGGCGCCCGGCAGCGGCACCCGGCCGAGCTGCTGGGCGAGCAGCCCGCCCACGGTGTCGACGTCGGCGGCCTCCAGCACCTCGGCGAGCGCGGCCTCGGTACCGTCGACCCCGGGGAACAGCTCGGCGAGGTCCTCCACCGGCAGCCGCGCCGCGACCCGCAGCCTACGTCCGTCCAGCTCCTGGACCGCCGGCACCTCCTCGGAGTCGTACTCGTCGGTGATCTCCCCGACGATCTCCTCGAGGATGTCCTCGATCGTCACCACACCCGCGGTGCCGCCGTACTCGTCCACGACGATCGCCATGTGGTTGCGGGTGCGCTGCATCTCCTTGAGCAGCTCGTCGATGCGCTTGCTGTCGGGCACGAACACGGCCGGGCGCATCACCGACGGCACCGCGGGCAGGGTGCCGTCCACGGCCTCCGCCTGGGCACGCACGATGTCCTTGAGGTACGCGACGCCCACGATGTCGTCGATGCTCTCGCCGAGCACGGGGATTCGCGAGTAGCCGCTCTTCAGCGCGAGCCGCAGCACCTTGTCGACGGGGGTGTCGCTCTCGGTCCAGACCACGTCCGGGCGCGGCACCATCACCTCGCGCACGAGCGTGTCGCCCAGCTCGAACACCGAGTGGATCATCTGCCGCTCGACCTCGTCGACGACGCCGCTGGTGCTCGCCATGTCGACGAGCTCGCGCAGCTCCACCTCGGACGAGAACGGACCCTGCCGGAAGCCGTGCCCCGGCGTGATCGCGTTGCCGACCACGATGAGCAGCTTCGTGAGCGGGCCCAGCAGCGTGGCCAGCGCCCGGACCGGCGCCGCGACGAGCATGCCCACCCGGTACGGGTGCTGGCGGCCGAGAGTGCGCGGGCCGACGCCGATGAGCACGTAGCTCACGACGAGCATGATCGCTCCCGCACCGAGCGCGCCCGCCCACATCGGCTCGATGATCTGCACCAGCGCGATGGTGAGCAGCACCGTGGCGGCGGTCTCGGCCGCCAGCCGCAGCAGCAGGAGCAGGTTGACGTGCCGCGGCCGGTCGGCCACGACGGCGGCCAGTGCCCGCGACCCCGGGCGGCCCGCCCGCACCAACGCCTCCACCCGGGCCCGCGAGACCGTCAGCAGTGCGGCGTCGGCCGCCGCGAAGAGTCCCGCGAGCGGGACCAGCAGTACCGCGATGACGATCAGCGGGAGGGTGCCGTTCATCGGGACGGGGTGTCGTCCTCGAGCCCGACGGTCCCGAGCACGGCCGAGTCGCTGCGCCGCTGCGCCTCCCGGGCCGCGGCCTGTTCCCGAGCGGCGCGCCAGTCGGCGAGGAGCTTGTTCTGCAGCCCGAACATCTCCCGCTCCTGTTCGGGCTCCGCGTGGTCGTACCCGAGCAGGTGCAGCACGCCGTGGACGGTGAGCAGGTGCAGCTCGTCGGCGAGCGGGTGCCCCGCGGTGCGGGC
Source organism: Pseudonocardia nigra (assembly GCF_019396355.1). Lineage (GTDB taxonomy): Bacteria > Actinomycetota > Actinomycetes > Mycobacteriales > Pseudonocardiaceae > Pseudonocardia > Pseudonocardia nigra. Next base: position 19,270 of record NZ_JAHKRK010000057.1, on the reverse strand, counting down.
CTGCGCCTTCGCGAACTCGGGGCACAGCACGATGTCGCCGAGCAGCGCGGGGCCCAGCTCGGGGGCGTCCGGCCGCCGGGACTCCTCGGCGAGCTCGTCCATGGGGAAGGACATGACGTCGGTGGGGCCGGGCTCGTCCATCCACCGCTCGTGGAGTTCGCTCATCACGTCGGTGGTGACGGCGAGAATGCTCAGCTCGGCGGCCGGGTTGACGTGCATCGCGTTCAGGGCGTAGCGCGCGACCGAGGCGATCAGCGTCTCGTCGACGCCGACACCGGACTCGTTGGAGACCTCGATGGTCACCCGTTACCTCTGCTCTACGGGGAGGATGGGACGCGTCCAGGGTAGTCGGTGGCCGTCGGTAGGTTCTCCCGCATGGTCACCACGAACTGGGCGGGCAACATCGTGTTCGGAGCCCGGGCACTGCACCGGCCCCGTTCGGTCGAACAGTTGCAGGAACTGGTGGCGCGCAGCAACCACGTGCGCGCGCTGGGCACGGGCCACTCGTTCAGCCGGATCGCCGACACCACCGGCGACCAGGTGGTGCTCGCCGACCTCCCGTCCTCGGTCCGCATCGACGCCGACGCGCGCACCGTCACCGTCTCGGCGGGGATGCGCTACGGCGAGGTCACCGGGCGGCTGCACGAGGCCGGGTTCGCCCTGCCCAACCTCGGCTCGCTGCCCCACATCTCGATCGCGGGCGCGTGCTCCACGGGCACCCACGGCTCCGGCGACGGCAACCGCGCGCTGGCCTCGGCCGTCTCGGCGATCGAGCTCGTCGGCGCCGACGGCGGACTGCGCACCCTCCGCCGCGGCGACGCCGACTTCCCCGGCGCGGTCGTCGCCCTCGGCGCGCTCGGCATCGTCACGTCGCTGACGCTGGACGTGGTGCCCACCTTCGAGGTGCGCCAGCGCGTGCTGGAGGGCCTGCCCGACCTCGACGCCGTCGACGAGGTGCTCGCCTCGGGCTACAGCGTCAGCCTGTTCACCTACTGGCGAGGCGAGGGCTTCGAGCAGGTGTGGCTCAAGCAGCGCGCCGACGAGGAGCCGCCGGCAGCGGGCTGGCTCGGCACCACGGAGGCGAGCGATCCGGTGCACATGGTGCGCGGGATGGACCCGGTGCACTGCACGCAGCAGGGCGGCGAGCCCGGGCCGTGGCACCAGCGGCTGCCGCACTTCCGGTTGGAGTTCACCCCGAGCAGCGGCGACGAGCTGCAGTCGGAGTACCTCGTGCCACGCACCGCCGTCTCCGACGCGCTGCGCGCCCTCGACCGGATCCGCGAGCAGATCGCGCCCGTCCTGCAGTGCGCGGAGGTCCGCTCCGTCGCCGCCGACGACCTGTGGCTCTCCCCCGCGTACGACCGCCACAGCGTGGCGCTGCACTTCACGTGGCTCCCCGATACCGACGCCGTGCTCCCCGTCGTGACGGCGGTGGAGGCCGCACTCGAGCCGTTCGCGCCGCGGCCGCACTGGGGCAAGGTGTTCACGACCGACCCCGCCGCGGTGCGCCCGCTCTACGACCGGCTGCCCGACTTCGAGCGGCTGATGGGCGAGTACGACCCCTCGGGCAAGTTCCGCAACGAGATGCTCGACCGCTACTTCCCGCGCCCCTGAGCCCATGCACCCCGTATCCGCCGATGCCCCCCATCGACGGGGCGCACGGGCCGACACGGGGCGCATGGTGCGCCGAGGGCTACGGGGCCGGGGCCGGCTGCGGCTCGCGGGGGCAGGTGGTGTCCGACGCCGGGAGCGTCAGGTCCACCAGGTAGCGCACGGCGATCTGGTCGGCGCAGGTGTTCGTGCCCTGCAGGGCGACGGTGTGGCCGTCGTTCTCCACGGTCAGCAGCAGGGCGTCGAGCTGCTCGGCCAGGGCCACGCCGTCCTCGTACGGGGTGGCGGGGTCGCCGGTCGACGAGACGACGAGCACCGTGGGCAGCTCGGGTGCTTCTACCGGGCCGGGCTCGCTCGTGGGCGGCACCGGCCAGAACGAGCACAGCTCCAGCGCCGGGGACGGCCCGGTGCCCGGGTCGTAGAACGGGGCGATCTCGAGGGAGCGCCTGCTGATCTCGAGCGCGAGGTCGCGGTCCATCAGCCCTTCGGTGTCGGCGCAGTTGATCACCTGGAAGGCCTCGAGGAGGTTGCTGTAGGTGCCGTCGGGCGCGCGCTCGTAGTAGGCGTCCGACAGCGCGAGCAGGATGCTGCCGTCGCCCTGGGCGAGCCCCACGAGGCCCTCCTGAAGGACCGGCCACAGCGCCTCGGAGTACAGCGCCGTGATGACCCCGAGCATGGCGTCGTTGTAGCCGAGCTCCCGGGTCTCCTGGGCCGGGATCGGCGTGGTGATGAGTGGGCGGACCAGCTCCTGCAGCTGCGCCGACGCCGCCGCCGGGTCGGTGCCGAGCGGGCACTCGGCCTGGCCTGCGCACCACGCGGCGAAGTTCTCGAACGCCCGCTGGAACCCGCGGGCCTGGGTGAGGCGGGACTCGACCGGGTCCTGTGCCGGGTCGACCGCGCCGTCGAGCACCATCGCGCGCACGGCCTCCGGGAACTGGTCGGCGAACTCGGCCCCGATCTGCGTGCCGTAGGAGTAGCCGACGTAGGTCAGCTGCTCGTCACCGACCACCTGGTGGGCGATCCGCAGGTCGCGCGCCACATCGCGGGTGCCGACGTTGGCGAGCACGTCGAGCCCCACCCGTTCGACGCAGCGCTGCGCGAACTCGCGGTACTCGGCCTCGGTCTGCGCGACGCCCTCCGGCGAAGGGTCGATGTCGAGGTCGGCGCGCTCGGCGTCGATCTCCGCGGCGTTCGAGCAGTCGATCGTCGGCTCGCTGAACCCGACACCGCGCGGGTCGAAGCCGATGAGATCGAACTTCTGGGCGAGCTCACCCTCACCGATCAGGCTCGCCAGCACGGGCAGGAAGCTCACGCCGGAACCGCCCGGCCCGCCGGGGTCGGTGAACACCGACCCGATCCGCGCCTCCGGGTCGAGCGCCTTCTGCCGCAGCATCGCGATCCGGGCCACCTCGCCGCCGGGATCCGAGTAGTCCAGCGGCACCTCGAGGAAGGTACAGTCGAACCGCGGGTCGGCCAGCGCCTGCGCCTCCTGCTCGCTGCGCGCGAAGTCGTCGCACGGGCCCCACTGCAGCTCCTGGTCGAGGAACCGCTCGAGGCCCGGGCCGAAGTCGGCGGGCGGCTCCGCCGCGGCCGCGGGCTGCGCGACGAGGGACACAGCGAGCAGGCCCGCGAGCGCGCCCAGGATCACGGTGCGGTGTGGAGGCTTCACGACAGGTGATCCTGGCCGTGATCACCCGATCGGGCAACCACCTGCACCCGAACGCCGGGTGCAGGTGGCCCGGTCAGCGCCTGCGGGAGCGCCGGTCCTGCTGCGGGCCGGTGCGCGGCGCGGCGGCCCGCAGGTTCGGCCGCTCGTTCCCGGCGTCCCAGCGGGCGTAGGCGTCGACGATGTCGGCCACCAGCCGGTGCCGGACGACGTCGGTGCTCGACAGTTGTGCGAAGTGCACGTCGTCGACGTCGCCGAGGATGTCGCGGACCACGGTGAGCCCGGAGCGGGTGCCGCCGGGCAGATCGACCTGCGTGATGTCGCCGGTCACCACGATCTTCGAGCCGAACCCGAGCCGGGTGAGGAACATCTTCATCTGCTCGGGCGTGGTGTTCTGCGCCTCGTCGAGGATGATGAAGGCGTCATTGAGCGTGTTGTGCGTCAGCAGGTGGTCCTCGGTGACATACAGCGAGTCCGCCGCCGCCACCTGGATGCACACCGCCTCCGCCCGGCCGGCGGGCTCGATGCGGTCGATGAAGCGCATCGGGCGCCCCCCGCCCCCTGCGGCCAGGTACTTCTCACGCTTGCGGGTGAGCTGGAACGGCTCGACACCCCCCGGCAGGCGCAGGTCGATCACGTACGCGTCGCGGCGGTAAGCGACATCACGCCCGTTCGCCCGCCCCGGCGTCCGGCCCTCGGCCGGGCGGCATCGCACGTACGCGATCCCGCCGAGCGACCGCACCAGCTCGACCACTCCGTCCCGCAGGCGAGGCGAGGTTGTCGTGTACTGGATGCGGCAGGTGCGGTCGGACTGGGTGACCGGCCCGCCGTCGGTGTCGAGGAGCCCCTGGAGTACCGCCAGGCGGACCGCGGGGGTGTTGTGGAGGTAGACCTCGGGCACGAACTTCGTGTGCGAGCGGGTGCCGAGCAGGCCGAGCGCTCGCAGCGCACCCGTCACCGGGTTCTCCAGCGTGATGACCTCGCCGGCGGCGCGCACCCGGTTCAGGACGTAGTCGTGGCGGTCCTTGTGCCGGACCGCGATGCCCGGCAGCGCGGCACCGAGTGCGACCGCGAGCTCCGGATCGCCCGTGGCGAAGCTGGGCGTGGTGGCACCGGTCAGGCAACCGTCGCCCAGCAGCAGGCCGAGCGCGTACGGGTCCATCGGTACAGCGCGCTCGGGGTGCTGCACCGGCGCGCTGAGCAGCGGCAGCTCGTAGCGGCGGGCGTGTGCGGCGCGCAGGTTGCCGATCATCTCCCGCGTCTCGAGCACCCGCCATGGCTTGTCACGGCGCCGGTCCGACGCCGTACGCACCGTCCAGAGGTGCTCGCCGCAGCACAGCGTCGACGCCCCGTCCTGGGCCGTGACGCGGTAGATGTCCTTCTCGCCCTGGGGGTACACGCCGAGCACCGGTGTCGGCTCGCCGTTCGACCCGACCACCAGGTCGCCGACCTCGAGCTCGCCGATGGGGCGGAGGCCGTCCGGCGTGAGGACCTTCGTGGTGACCGGTTGCGCCCGGCCACGCATGTACGCCAGCGGCGCCACCTCGATGGTGCCGGCGGCGATCAGCTTCGGGATCGACTCGGGGTCGATCATGTCGTGCAGCGCGTCGTACAGCGGCCGCAGGTACGGGTCGATCTTCTCGTAGAGCGTGCCGGGCAGGTAGCCCAGCCGCTCCCCCGCCTCGACCGCCGGCCTCGTCAGGATGATGCGGTTGACCATCTTGGCCTGCAGCGCCTGCACGGCCTTCGCCATCGCGAGGTAGGTCTTGCCGGTTCCCGCAGGCCCGATGCCGAAGACGATCGTGTGCGCGTCGATCGCGTCGACGTAGCGCTTCTGGTTGAGCGTCTTGGGCCGGATGGTCTTGCCGCGCCGCGACAGGATGTCGAGGCTCAGCACCTCGGCGGGCGACTCGCCGATCCGCGCACGCTCGTCGGCCTCGCCGTCGCCGAGCATCTCGACGGTGCGGCGCACGGCGTCGGTGGACACCTGCTGCCCGCGCTCGGCCAGCATGATCAGTTCGGTGAAGACGCGCTCAGCGAACGCCACGTCGGCCGGGGTGCCGGAGAGGGTGAGCTCGTTGCCGCGGACGTGGACGTCGGCGGCGAGCATCTCCTCGGCGACGCGCAGGCTCTCGTCGCGCGAGCCGAGCAGCGCGAGCAGAGCAGCGTCGGGAACGGCCATGCGGGACTGGACGGAGCCGGGTTCGGTACCAGTCAAGGAGTAAGCCGCCTGCCTTCTACATCTGCTCGTGGGACCCCTCGATGCTACCGCCAAGCGGTGGGCCCGCGCGTGACGTTTACCCCGGGCCCGTCACTTGATCCAATGGGGGCCGTGCACGACACCTCGCTGCTGGTCGTCCCCCGGATCGCCCGCTTCGTCCGGGAGCGGCTGCACCCCGCGATGTACCGCGAGCGCGTCCCCGCCACGGTCACGGCGTGGACTGCGCCCGGGGAGCCCGTCCCGTTCGCCGAGGCGGTGGGCGAGGAGTTCGCCCCGTTCGCGGTCGGCTCCCCGTGGGGGCGGCCGTGGGGCACGGTGTGGTTCCGGGTCACCGGCGAGGTCCCGGCCGGCTGGACCGACCCCGGTACGCGGACCGAGCTCGTCGTCGACCTCGGGTTCACCGGAGCCCAGCCCGGGTTCCAGGCCGAGGGGCTGGCCTACACCCCCGACGGCGTGGTCGTGGCCGCCGTCGAGCCGCGCAACGCGCACGTGCCGCTGCCCGGCGGCGCCGGCTCGGCGGTCGACCTCTACGTCGAGGCGGCCTCGAACCCGAACACCCCCGGGCACTGGACCTACGCGCCCACCCCGCTCGGGGACCCACTGACCGCGGGCGATGACCCGATCTACCGGCTCGCCGTTGTCGACGTCGCCCTGCTCGACGTCGAGGTGTGGGAGCTGACGCAGGACATGTGGACGCTGTCCGGGTTGGTCGGCGAGCTGCCCGCGGACCTGCCCCGCCGCGCCGAGGTGCTGCGGGCCCTGGAACGGGCCGTGGACGCGGTCGACCCCGACGACGTGGCGGGCACCGCCGCGCTCGGCCGGGCCGAGCTGGCCGAGGTCCTCGCGAGCCCGGCCTACCCGAGCGCCCACCGAGTGCACGCCGTCGGCCACGCCCACATCGACTCCGCCTGGCTGTGGCCGGTGCGCGAGACCGTGCGCAAGGTCGCCCGGACGTTCGCCAACGTGCTGTCGCTGATGGAGGAGAACGACGAGTTCGTGTTCGCGGCGTCGTCGGCCCAGCAGTACGCGTGGTTGCAGGAGCACCAGCCGGAGCTGTTCGAGCGCGTGAAGGCCCGCGTGGCCGAGGGCCGGTTCGTGCCGGTCGGGGGCATGTGGGTGGAGTCGGACACCAACATGCCCGGCGGCGAGGCACTCGCGCGCCAGTTCGTGGCGGGCCGGCGGTTCTTCGCCGAAGAGCTGGGCGTGGAGCCGCCGGAGGTGTGGCTGCCCGACTCGTTCGGCTACTCGGCCGCGCTGCCGCAGATCATCAAGGCGACGGGCGCCCGCTGGTTCCTGACGCAGAAGATCTCCTGGAACGAGACGAACGTGATGCCGCACCACACGTTCGCCTGGGAGGGCATCGACGGCACGCAGGTCTTCACGCACTTCCCGCCGGTCGACACCTACAACTCGGAGCTGTCGGCGCTCGAGCTGGCCCGCGCCCAGCGCCAGTACGCCGAGAAGGGGCGGGCCAACACCTCGCTGGTGCCCTTCGGGTGGGGCGACGGCGGCGGCGGGCCCACGCGGGAGATGCTGGCCGCCGCGGAGCGCACCCGGTCGCTGGAGGGCTCGCCCACCGTCCGGATGACGACGCCCGCCGAGTTCTTCGCCGCCGCGGAGGCCGAGTACCCGCGGCCACCGGTGTGGTCGGGCGAGCTGTACCTGGAGTTCCACCGCGGCACGTACACCTCGCAGGCGCGGACGAAGCGGGGCAACCGCCGCTGCGAGCACCTGCTTCGCGAGGCCGAGCTGTGGGCGGCCACCGCGACCGTCCGCACCGGCGCCCCCTACCCCGCCGAGCTCCTGCAGCGGTGCTGGCACACGGTCCTGTTGCAGCAGTTCCACGACATCCTCCCCGGCACGTCGATCGCTTGGGTGCACCAGGAGGCGGAGCGCAACTACGCCACCGTCGCCGCGGAGCTGGAGGGGGTGATCGCGCGTTCGCTCGCGGCGCTGGCCGGTGCGGGCGACACCGAGGTCACGGCCAACGCCGGCCCGTACGCCCGCGATGGCGTCCCGGCCATGGGCGCTGCCGCGCTCGTGAGTAGATACGAGTGCTCGAGCACTCGTATCCACTCACGAGCCGGAGGCTTCGTGCTGGGCAACGAGCTCGTGGAGGCGGTCGTCGACGCGCGCGGTCTGCTCACGTCGGTGCGCGACCTGGTGGCCGACCGCGAGCTCGTCCCGCCCGGCGCTACGGCGAACCTGCTGCAGCTGCACCGCGACACCCCGACGCAGTGGGACGCGTGGGACATCGACGAGCACTACCGCCGCCACGGGCGCGATCTGGTGGACGTCGCCGAGCTCGCGGTGGTCGAGCGGGGCCCCGCCGCGGCCGCGGTGCGGATCGTGCGCAAGGCGGGCGCGTCGACGATCACCCAGGTCGTGCGCCTGCGGGCGGGGTCGCCGTCGGTCGACATCGTCACCGACGTGGACTGGCACGAACAGCAGAAGCTGCTCAAGCTCGCGTTCCCGCTGGACGTGCACGCCGACTGGGCGACCTCGGAGATCCAGTTCGGCCACGTCCACCGCGCCACCCACACCAACACCTCGTGGGACGCCGCCCGCTTCGAGACGGTGGCGCACCGGTGGGTGCACGTGGGCGAGCCCGGCTACGGCGTGGCCGTCGCGAACGACTCCACCTACGGCCACGACGTTGGCCGCAGCACTCGGGCGGACGGGGGCACGACCACGACCGTGCGGCTGTCGCTGCTGCGGGCGCCGCTCTTCCCCGACCCGACGGCGGACCAGGGCGAACACCGCATGACCGTGTCGCTGCGGGCGGGCGCCACGATCGCCGACGCGGTGGCCGAGGGCTACCGGCTGAACCTGCCGTTGCGCACCGTCCGCGGCGCGGGGGAAATCGCGCCGCTGGTGCAGGTGGACGACCCGGCGGTGGTCGTCGAGGCCGTGAAGCTGGCCGAGGACGGCAGCGGGGACGTGGTCGTCCGGCTGTACGAGTCGCACGGCACCCGCGCGACAGCGAGGATCACCGTCGGTTTCGAGCACACCGGCGCGGTCGAGACCGACCTGCTGGAGCGTCCGCTCCCGGAACCGGTGTGCCTGGACGGAGACCGCCTGACCCTGCGCCCGTTCCGGATAGCGACGCTGCGCTTCACACGCCCCTGACTCCGGGCGCACCTCGGAGCCGTAGTGCTGTTGCCGGTCCTCGTCGACAGCGTTTCGGCTCCGAAGTGCTCCGTGACACGATGACCATGTGGCGACTCCGGCGGACGGCCTGGCCCGGCTGCGCTCGGCAGCCGATTCGGGCGAGCTCGACGCCGTGTGCGCGCGCCACGGGGTACGCGTGCTGTCCGCGTTCGGCAGCGCTACCCGCGGCGAGCCGGGAGCGCGCGACCTCGACATCGCCGTGATCAGTGAACCGGGCGCGCCGTTCGACCCGGTCGCGCTGGTCACCGCGCTCGTCGACCTCACCGGCATGGAGCGGATCGACCTTGCCCACCTCAACCGGGCAGGCCCGGTCCTGCGCGAACGGGCATTGGTCGGCGCGGTGCCGTTGTTCGAGAGCGCACCGGGTCGGTACGCCGCCGCCCAGACCGCGGCGATCGGCGAGCGGATCGAGACCGACGCGATGCGGCGCCTGGATCTCGAGTTGTTGACCGGTTACCGGGCGACCCGATGACCCCACGGCCGATCGACTGGCGCTCCGTCCACGCCAAGCTGCGCCACATGGGCGAGCTGATCGACCAGCTCGTCGCCTTCGGCCCCGTCGATGCCAGGCGGTTGGCCGATGAGCGGTCACCGCGCTCGCCGTCGAGCGGATCCTCACGCTGCTCGTCGACCTCGCTTTCGCCGGCAACAGCCATGTCGCCGTGGGGACCCTCGGGCGCGCACCCGAGACCTACGGGGCGTCGTTCACACTCGCCGCGGAGGCGGGAATGATCGAGAAGGACCTGGCGGCCGCGTTGCGGCCGTCAGCCGGGATGCGCAACGTGCTCGTCCACAACTATGTCGAGGTCGACAGGGACCGGGTAGCCGCCGCGATCCCGCTCGCGGTCGAGCAGTACGGCGAGTACGTCCGGCAGGTCGCGGTGTTCCTGGAGCAGCACGCGGACTGACGGCAGCTCAGCCCGGCTCGGCTGCGCCGCGCCGTTCCCGCGCCCACTCCCGCAGCGTCGCGGCGCGGATCTTGGCGCCGTTCGTGCCGGACGTCGTGGGCATCTCCGGGACGACGTGCACCGCGTCGGGCACCTTGAACCGCGCGAGCGCGGCGGCGCACCACTCCCGCAGCTCGTCGGGGCCGGGGTCGGCGGCCGGCTCGGCCACGACGAATGCGATCGCGCGGGTGCCGCCGTCGGTGCCCTCGATGCCCACGACCTTGGCCGTGTGCACGCCGGGGTGCGCCGCGAGCCGGAACTCGATCTCCGCGGGGTCGACGAGGAACCCGCGCAGCCGCAGCGCGTCGCCCATGCGGCAGACGTAGGCGAACGCCCCGTCGTCGACCAGCACGCCGAGGTCGCCGCTGTGGAACCAGCCGTCGGCAGTGAAGGCGCGCGTCGCCGCGTCCGGGTCGCCGAGGTAGGCGTCGACGACGTTGGGGCCGCGGAACTGCAGCTCGCCCTCCTGCCCCGGCGCGAGCACCTCCGCGGTGACCGGGTCGGCCACCCGCACCTCGATCCCGGCGTGGACGACCCGACCGCCGCCGACCCAGCGGCCCGGCTCGGGTTCGTCGTGCGGCCAGAACGCGGTGAGTGCGAACAGCTCGGACGAGCCGTAGACGCCCGAGGTGGAGGTGCCGAACGCGTCCCGCGACCAGGCCGCGAGCTCCCGGGAGCGCCCCTGGAAGTCGGCGACGCCGCACCAGCGCCAGGTGGACAGGTCGCGGGGGCGGGCCGACCAGGCCCCGTGCAGCCGCAACAGCAGGTCGTCCCCGCCGACGACGTGCGTGACGCCGTGGGTGGCGATGTCGTCGAGCACGGCGGCGGCCTCGAACACCGGTTCCAGGACGCAGACCGCCCCGGCGGCGAGCGCCGCCATGGCCGTGTTGTAGCCGAACACGCCCGACAGCGGCAGCGCGCACAGCACGGCGTCGCCCTCGGCGATGCCGATCGCCGCGGCGTCGGCGAGCGCGTGCGCGAGCACGCCGGCCCCGCGGTGCGCGGCGAGCTTGGGCATCCCGGTGGAGCCGGAGGTCGTGAACGCGACGGCGAGCTCGGCCGGGTCCGACGGCTCGAGCTGCGGCACCGCGGTGTCGACCGGCCGCGGGGTCCACGCCCCGCCGCCCACGTCCGAGGCGGCCGGGTCGGCCACGCCCGGGCGGCCCGGTCCCGGGACCACGGCGACGGCGGGCGCGGGCGCGTCGACCGCGGCCACCGCGGCGCGCAGGCGGGTGAGCAGGTCGAGCCCGTGGAAGTCGTGCGCGAGCGCGACGACGGCCGGGCGGGCTCGCCGCAGGACGTGCGCGACCTCGTCGACGTTGTAGCGCGTGTTGATCCCGATGACGTGCGCGCCGCGCGCGGCGACCGCGAACTGCCAGACCAGCGCGTCGGTCCAGTTCGGCAGCCACACGGCCACGCAGTCGCCGCGACCGATGCCGGCGGCGGCGAGCTCGGCGGCCAGCGTACGGATCCGCAGCCACAGCTCGCCGCGGGTGACGGGCAGGTCGCCGCCGCCGGGTCCCTTGTCGATCGCGGCGACCGCCGACGCGTGCCGGCGCACCAGGCGGCCGACCAGGTCCGGCAGATCGCGCGGCGGATCGTCCGCCGGGGCCGCCGGGTGCTGCGACACCGGGTGCGGCTCCGTACTCGGCTGGTCAGGGCCCGCCTGCTCGGGCGCGCTCATCGAACGCCCGCCGGAACGGTCGTCAGCTCCTGCAGCCAGCCGTCGAGCACCGGCGCGAAGTCCACGATCTCCTCCATCGGGTAGTGCCCGATCCCCTCGAGCACGGTGGCGCGCGCGCCCGGGATCCGCGCGGCGGCCCACCGCACGGCGTCGGGATCGAGCCACAGGTCGTCGGCACCCACCACGAGGTATGCGGGGCAGGCGATCCCCGGCAGCGCCTCGCGCAGGTCGTGGGTGGCCCAGCCGATGAGGTCGGACGTGGACACGGCCGGGTCCTCGCGGCGGTGCATGGTCGCGATCAGCTCGGCGCGCTCCGGCGGCACGGACCGCCCGACGACGGCGAGCGTGCCGAGGTGGGTGCGGTCGGTGCGGCTGGGTGCGGCGACATCAGCGAGCTCGCGACGCAGGCCGCGCACGCTCGGCCGCCCTCCGGTCCAGGCGTCGGCCGCCATCGCGACGACGCCGGAGAGCCGATCGCCGATCCGGACCGCGATGTCGAGCGCGATCTTGCCCCCGATCGAGCACCCGACGACGAACGGCCGCTCGAGGCCGAGCCGGTCGATCAGCTCGACGCACCAGGCGGCGTAGTCCCCCAGGTCGGTCACGGGGCCGCCCGGCGCGGGCTCCGAGCGGCCGTGGCCCGGCAGGTCCGGGACGACGACGCGGTACCCGCGTTGCGCGAGGGGAGCGGTGACACCGCGCCACTGCACGCCGCTCTGCCCGGCGGTGTGCAGGCACAGCACGGGGACTCCGGCGCCCGCCGCCTCGACGAAGGCGAGGGAGCCGCCGATCTCGGCGTATCCCGCCTCGAGCCCGTTCCCGATCACGCGACCGCCTCCCGCCGCTGGGCCGCGAGCGCCCGAGCGGCGTCGACGACCAGGCTCAGCGGACGCGTCAGCCGCAGGTACTCGTAGCCGTTGCCGCGCACGGCGAACTGCCCGGCCATCGCCCGCCGGGTGAAGTCGTTGGTCTCGGCGTCCATCAGCTCGGTCCACGTCAGCTCGTCGGCCTCCACGGTGAACGAGGCACCGAGTGCCGACCGGGCAGCCACCTCGATCACCGCGCCCCGGTAGACCCGCAGGTGTACCTCGTGGTCACCGGCCCGCAGGCCGATCGTGCCGTCCCAGCTCGCGAGGGCCTCGGCGAACTCCGTGCCCGGCCCGAGCCGGGCCGCGAGGGCCTCACCCCAGGCGACGCTGCCGAAGTCGCGGCCCACCGGGTCCGGCCCGGTGCCGCGGGCGGCGAGCAGCACGGCGGTGGTGCCTTCCTGGACCACCCTGCCCTCGGCGTCGACGAGCCGCATGTGGCGCGTGACCACCCCGCGGTCCGCGCGGCGGGTGCGGCGGCAGCGCACGATCGTCATCTCGAGCCGCAGGACGTCACCGACGTGCACCGGCCGCCGGTAGTGCCAGTGCGTGTCCAGCAGGCCGAGCACCGCGTCGCCGACGAGGCCGAGCCGCTGCACCAGCCCCATGGCGACGGCCGGCCCGAACGGCCCTTGCAGCACCGGCCGGCCGGGCCCCGCCGGGTACGCGGGGTCGGTGTGCAGCGGGTGGTCGTCCCCGCTGAGCCGGGTGAACTCGGCGAGGTCAGCGGCGGTGACCTCGCGCGGGCCGCTGGTGAACCGCTGGCCCACCGCGAAGTCCTCGAAGTGCCGGTCCTCGCCGATGCGCACCGGCGGCGGATCCGTGGGGGCTGTCGACACCACAGCTCCTTCGGTGTGAACGAACGTTCTTGCAGCGACTGAACCACCCGGCCGACGGCCCGTCAAGCGCTCCCCCGGAGCACCGATCCGGACCGGTAGCCTGACCGTCATGAACGACCGTTCCTCGCCGACCGCCCTGATCGCGGGCACCGGGCGGCGCAACGAGGCGGCCATCCTCAACGCCGCGCTGACGGCGTTCGGTGACAAGGGCTTCAACGGCGCCTCGATGCGCGACGTCGCCCGCGGCGCCGGCACCAGCCTGTCCAACCTCTACAACTACTTCCCGTCGAAGTCGGGCCTGCTCGCCGAGGTGCTCCGGCACGCCAACGACGAGCTGTACGCACGGGTCCGGCGCGCCGTGGCCGAGGCCGGCGACGCCGCCGGGCCGCGCCTGCGCGACGCCGTGCGCGCCTACGTCGGCTTCGTGGTGGACCACCAGGTCGCAGCAGTCGTCGCGATCAGCGAGGTGCGCTACCTGACCGGGGCGGACCGGGAACGGCTGGTCGCGGCCCGCGACAGCACGGAGGCGGTGTTCGCCGAGATCGTCGCCCAGGGCGCGGCGAGCGGCGAGTTCCGCACGCCCTACCCGGCCGACGCCGCCCGCAGCATCGTCTCGCTGTGCTCGTCGGTGTCCACCTGGTACCGGCCAGGCGGCAGGCTCTCCCGCGGGCAGCTCGCCGAGCAGCACGCCCGCTACGCGCTGGCGCTGGTCGAGGCGCCGCTCGCCGGCACGGCCTGATCCCCCGCCACTTGTGGCGCGACGCGCCGTCGGGCTAGCGTATGAACGAGCGTTCGTACTCATCACGCCGGACGCCGCGTCGAGGCGGCATGGAGGGATCGCCGATGACCCAGCAGAGCGTCGACCCGGGGCGCACCCCGACCCGGATGGGCCGGCTCGCGGCGGCCGCCGTGTTCGCGACCGCGCTCGAGTGGTTCGACTTCCTCATCTACGCGACGGCGGCAGCGCTCATCCTCGGGCCGCTGTTCTTCCCGTCGGCCAGCCCGGTGGCCGGCACCCTGGCCTCGTTCGCGACCTTCGCCGTCGGGTTCCTCGCCCGGCCGCTCGGCGGGATCATCGCCGGGCACGTCGGCGACCGGTTCGGCCGAAAGCCGCCGCTCGTCGCCTCGATGCTCGTGATGGGCGTGTCAACGTTCGCGATCGGGGTGCTGCCCGACTACGCGGCCATCGGGGTCTGGGCCCCGGTGCTGCTCGTGGTGGCCCGGCTCGTGCAGGGCCTCGGGGTGGGCGCCCAGTGGGGTGGCGCCGCGCTGCTGCTCACCGAGCACGCTCCCGTGGAACGGCGCGGGTTCTACGGCAGCCTGATCCAGACCGGCGCGATCTTCGGCGCGGTCGCCGGGAACGTCATGTTCCTGCTGCTGACCGCGAACCTGACCGGGGACCAGTTCATCGCGTGGGGCTGGCGCGTGCCGTTCCTGACCGGGCTGCTGCTGGTCGTGATCGGCATCTACGTGCAGCTCAAGATCGAGGACACGCCGGTGTTCCAGGCGATGCGGGAGCAGTCCGCGGCGACGAAGCGCGCGGCTGGGCTGCGTAAGGCGCCGCTCCGCGAGGCGGTCCGCCGCTACTGGCGCGAGATCCTGCAGGCCGCCGGTGCGTTCTTCGTGGTCAACGCGGTCTTCTACATCCTGATCAGCGGCCTGCTCGACTACGGGACGACGGAGGTCGGGCTAAGCCGCACCGAGATGCTGGTGTGCGTGATGGCCGCCGGGGCCACCCAGGTGATCACGATTCCGCTGTTCGGCGCGCTGAGCGACCGATGGGGGCGCCGCAAGCTGTTCCTCACCGGCGCCGTGCTGATGGGCCTGTACGCGTTCCCGCTGTTCTGGCTCATCGACACCGGCTCGGTCCCGATGGTGCTGCTGGCGCTGGTCATCGGGTTCACCATCCACGCCACGATGTACGGGCCGCAGGCCGCGCTGTACGCCGAGATGTTCCCCGCCGACGTCCGCTACTCGGGCGCGTCGCTCGGCTACCAGTTCGCCTCGGTCTTCGCCGGCGGCCTGGCGCCGTTCATCATGACCGCGCTGCTCGCGGCGACGGGCGCGGCCTGGTCGGTCTCGCTCTACATCATCGGCACGTCGGTGGTCACCTTCCTCGCCGTGCTCTCGATCAAGGAAGTGTTCCGCCGCGACCTCTACGCGACCTCGGGCTGACGGCGGCTCAGGCCAGCTCGACGTCGTGGGCCAGGAGCGCGATCTGGGTGCGGTTGTCCAGGCCGAGCTTGGTGAGGATGTGCGAGACGTGCGCCTTCACGGTCGCCACGCTCATGTGCAGCTCGCTGCCGATCTCGCCGTTGGAGCGCCCGCGCGCGACGGCCACGGCCACCTCGCGCTCGCGCTCGCTCAGCGCCGCCAGCGCCACCCGGGCGCGGTCGCGTGCGGTGGCCCCGTCCACGGCCCGCTCCATCAACCGCCGGGTGATCTGCGGGGACAACATCGGGTCGCCCGCCGCCACGCGCAGCACCGCCTCCACGATCTGCGCGGGCGGGGTGTCCTTCAGCAGGAACCCGCTCGCGCCGGCCCGCAGGGCGCGGAGCACGCCCTCGTCGGCGTCGAACGTGGTGAGCACGAGCACCTCCGGCGCGTCGGGACGCGCGCGCACGCGGGCGGTGGCGGTGATCCCGTCGACCCGCGGCATCCGCAGGTCCATCAGCACCACGTCGGCCGGGTGGGCGTCCAGGACGGCGGGCACCTCGGCACCGTCGCCCGCCTCGGCGACGACGGCGATGCCCTGGGCGCCGTCGAGCATCATCGCGAGCGCGGAGCGGACGAGCGCGTCGTCGTCGACGATCACGACGCGCACCGGCGCGGCCGTCACGACCTCACCGGCCAGGGCAGCGCGGCGTGCAGGCGGAAGCGGCCCGCGGCCCGGCCGTGCTCGAGGCGGCCGCCGGCGAGCTGCACCCGCTCGGCGAGCCCGACCAGGCCGGTTCCACTGCCGGGCACGGCGGTGGCCGGCCCGTCCGGGAACGGGTTGGTGATCTCCACGACGACATCGTCCCCGGCCCCGCCGCACAGCTCCACCCGCACCTCCCGGCCCGCCGCGTGCTTGCGCGCGTTCGTCAGGCCCTCCTGCACGATCCGGTAGACGGTGCGGGCGGTGCTGCCCGGCAGCTCCTCCCCGACCCGCAGGCCGTCATGAAAGGCCACCCGCACGCCCGCGGCGCGCGACTCCTCGACGAGCAGCGGCAGGTCCGCGATCGTCGGCTGCGGGCGGTCCGGCTCGGCGTCCGGCTCGGCCCGCAGCACCCCGATCACCTCCCGCAGCTCGTCGAGGGCGTGGTGCGCGCTCGCCCGGACGACCCCGGCCGCGCTGGTCAGGCGCTCCGGCGAGGAGTCCGGGCGGAACTCCAGCGCCCCGGCGTAGGCGGCCAGCAGCGAGAGCCGGTGGGCGAGGACGTCGTGCATCTCCCGGGCGATCTGCGTGCGCTCCAGCAGCCGGGCCTCCGCGACCCGGCGCGCCTGCTCCTCCTCGGCCCGGCGCGCCCGTTCGTGCAGCGAGTGGATCAGCTCCTGCCGGGACTGCGCGTAGGCGCCGAGGCCGAGCAACGCCGCGTGCGCGACGACGACGAGCAGCGCCCACCAGCCGAACCCGAGGCCGCTGGTCGGCCGCCACAGGTACCGCAGCAGGTGCCCCGCGACCCCGGCGGCCGCCACCGCGACCGCCGTGGGGAACGGGTGGGTGCGGGCGATCCGCAGCGTCGCGACGGTGGACGCGGGCGTCGCGGCGGGCGACAGCGCCGCGAGCCCCGCCAGCGCGACCGCGACCGGCCACCCGGGACGCGGCCGCACCAGCAGCGCCACCGCGAGGCTGGCCACGACGCCGACGGCGATGTCGGGGGCGAGCAGCCGGGGGTCGTCCACGCTCCCGACCAGGCTGGCCGCCGCGAGCCCGGCGGCGGCCAGCACCGCCGTGCCCGTGACCCAGAGCCGGATCGCATCCACGCGGCGAGGGTAGGGCGGCGGGCCGCGGTCCCGGCACCGACCAAAGTCGAAGCCCCTGCCGCCCGCGGAGCGATGCGCGGACCCGGCCGTTCCGGCGAGGGTGACCGGCATGACGACGACATCCACCACCTCCACCGCCCCTTCGCCCCTTCGTCGCCGCGCGCTGGCGGTGCTCGGCGGGACCGCCACCGCGCTCGCGGTGTGGGCGGTCGCCGTCCCGGTCGCCGGCGTCGACCTGCTCGCGAGGACGGGCCCGGAGCCCGCGCCGGTCGCTGCCGGCGCCGTGGCCGTCGCGGCGCTCGTCACCGGCCTCGCCGGGTGGGCGCTGCTCGCCGTGCTCGAACGCACCACCGCGCGGCCCGGGCGCATCTGGCGCGTCCTGGCCACCGCGGTGCTGCTGCTGTCACTGCTCGGCCCACTGGCCCAGGGCGTGGGAGCGGCGGCGGTGGCCACGCTCGCGGCGCTGCACGTGGTCGTCGGCGCCGTGCTGATCCCGCTGCTCCCGCGGCGCTGACGTGCGCGAACGGCACTGCTCTTCCACTGGCGGCTGTCCGCCTGCTTCGCGACGGCGTTCAGCCACCAGACATGCGTTGGTGCGCGCACCTATCGTTCGAAAGGTGACATGTGGCGGGACCCCCTCGGCACGGAAACATCGGTCCCGTGGGAACCAGACCGTGGTTCTGATGGTGCTCGAGGAGGTCCCGATGGCGATCGTAGGCGGGTTGGATCTGCACCGGAAGCAGATCACGTTCGATGTGGTCGACACCGATACCGGGGAGCTGCGGCGGGGTCGGATCAGCCCGGCGGATCGGCAGTTGTTCCGCGGTTGGCTGGCCGGGTTCGTCGGCCAGCACGTGGAGCTGGCGGTCGAGGGCTGCACGGGGTGGCGGTTCGTGATCGAGGAGTGCCAGGCCGCGGGGGTGATCCCGCACCTGGCCGAGCCGGCGGACGTGGCTGGGTTGCGGGGGCGGCGCCGACACGCCAAGACCGACCGGATCGATGCCCGGCACCTGCGGGACCTGCTGCTGCAGGGGCGGCTGCCCGAATGCTGGATCCCACCACAGGTGGTGCTGGAGACCCGGGCGAAGGTCCGGCTGTACAAGGATCTGGCCGATCAGCGCACCGGCTGGCAGCAGCGGATGCACGCCACCCTGTATCACCTGGGCGCCCCCGCGCAGCGCGACCTGCTGGTCGGGGACCGGGCGCGGCTGGCCCGGATCGAGGGGTTGACCCCGGCCGCGCGCCAGGCCATCACGGTGGCCCTGCGGATGATCGACGCCCTGGACGTCGAGATCGACGGGGTGCGCGGTGAGCTGGTGGGTTTCGCCCGCCGCCAACCCGGCTGCCGGGCATTGCAGGCCGAGTTCGGCATCGGCGCGTTGCTGTCGGTGGTGATCTGGTGCGAGATGGGCGACGCCCGCCGGTTCGCCCACTCCCGCGATGTGGTGCGCCACAGCGGCCTGGACATCACCGTGTACTCCTCCGACGGCAAACGCTCACCGGGGCGGCTGTCGCGCCAAGGCGTGCCGCTGCTGCGGTGGGCCCTGTATGAGGCCGGCCGCTGCGCCGCCCGCGCCGCCAGCCCGGACCACGCCTACTACAACCAGGTCACCGACCGGCTCGGTGGGCAGCGCGCCGCGCTGTCGGTGGCCCGCAAGCTCGCCCGCCGCTGCTACCACCGGCTACGCGTCCTCGGCGACGAGGCCCTGGCACCACCACCGCCACCACGGCGGCCCGCCCGGCCCGCTGCCCGAGCAGCAGCACCTGCCGCCTGACCCGGCACGGATCCGGCAACGGCCGCCGGTCGCAGCGCGGGGGGTCCGTGGACCTTGCCCGACCACCTGATGCCTGGTGCGGCCAGCTCCTGAGAAGGCACTGCCGCCAGCCCCTCGGCTGGACGGCCTCGAAAGAACGAGCGGCCCACCCGCCAACCTCACCGTGGGACACCCCATCGATCATCATGTCGCCGAACCCATGCGCCGGTTCGAGGACCGAGATAAGCCGGGGCGCCCACGGAACCCCCCTCTCATCACGCCCGGCGGCCAACCCGACCACCCGCCGCCCCCGCGACGGCCCCCACCACGATCGGTGGGTGAGCAACCCATGAACTGACCACGCCGCCACACACGATCCTCGTCGCACCCGAGCATGCGGCGCTCCTCGCCGGCGTCAAGGTCGTTCGTCCACGGGCGCTCCACCTTGACGCCGGCTCCGGGGCGCCGCCAGGCACACCACACGACGAGGAACAACAAACAATCACGAACTGGTGCTTGACCGGGGCTCCCGCCACAGATAAGTG
>NZ_JAHKRK010000548.1 GCF_019396355.1 Pseudonocardia nigra | reverse complement strand
TCCGGAAACGGCTGACCCATCTGCCCGCGCTGCGGGAGATCGGCTTCTCCGCCAACAGGCGCCTGTTGGGTGCCCAACGACTCAGCCACAACCCGATCCGCGCCGCCGAGGCGTTCACCGCCGTGCATGACCCGATCGTCGCCGATGACGGGCAGCGAACCGCCGGGCTCCGTCTGGGCGACCGCCGCGCCCACGCGCTGCTGCAGGCCCTGCTGGTGTTCCGGCTGCTTCCGCACGGGCTGCGCAACCGGGACCTGCGCGGCCTGCTGGCCGGGCTGCTCGGCAAGCCACCCGACCAGATCAGCGCCGGTCAGGTCAGCTATGACCTGCGCCGGCTGCGCGCCCACGGCTTGATCAGCCGTATCCCCGGCAGCCACCGCTACCGCGTCACCGACGTCGGGCTGCACCACGCCATGCTGCTCAGCCACGTCCAGACCCGACTGCTGCAGCCCGGGCTCGCCCAGCTCGCCGATCCCGACCCACCGGCGCCCAGCACGCTGCGCACCACCGCCCGCAGCTACCAGCGCGCCCTCGACCAACTCACCCAGGACGCCGGATTCGCCGCATGACAGCAAACATGACTCGATCAAACCGACTTCGTCGGCGCTAGCTCACCTAGTGCGGTGACCACATACGTTCGCCGGTTGTGGTCATGCTGCGGTGGTGCGGGGTCGGCCCCAGCGTTGTTGACGTTCGCTGCGGACGCGGGCGCGTTCGCGGCGTTGGGCGGCGAGGACGTCGG
>NZ_JAHKRK010000547.1 GCF_019396355.1 Pseudonocardia nigra | reverse complement strand
GAGCTGTTGCGCATCTCGCGCGACACGCGGTCAAGCACGAATTGAGACCGACTCGTGATCAAGTGCTCGACGTACCCCTCATGTCACGAAGAGCAGTCACCATTCAGACTTGTGAATAAGCCCCCAGCTTCGCGGTTTTCGGGCGAGTAGCGCGCCGGTCACGATGCCATTGCGCGACCGTCGCCTGATAAGTCAACGTTCCGCCCCGGGTGCTCGCGTTGCGACGCAGTTCCCGAGATACCGTCGACGCCGAGCGGCCCAGTCGCCGCGCAATCTCGCGGACGCCCACCTTCTCGGCGCGCCACAGCGCGATCTGCTCCCGCTCAGCAAACGACAGATACCGGCCTGAGTCCGCCTGGAAGATCGGTCGAGGTGTCACCCCGCCACGTTCGCGGAACCACCGCGTCCCCACGACCAGCGACACGCCGGCTTCGATCCCGGCCTCGGTGCTTTTCGCGCCACGAGCGATCGCTGTCCAAAACAACCGACGGTGCTCGCTCCTGGCCACCGGCGGCCGCCCCGGCGACCGCATCGCCGGTCGCCCCGTCGCCGCCGCACCCCAACCTGGCTCTCGTCCCATCGCGCACCTCCCACTCGAGGTGTTGCGACGACCGGTTGAGCCTGGTCTGGACGCCGTGGTCGCTGTGGTGGATCAGTCCGGCGACGGGTCTGCGCTGCTGCAACGCCATGCCCAGGGCGTCGAGGACCAGCTCCCGACGCAGGTGATCAGCCATCGCCCAACCGACCACGCGG
>NZ_JAHKRK010000546.1 GCF_019396355.1 Pseudonocardia nigra | reverse complement strand
ATCGAGCGGCTCCACCGGCACGTCTGCGCCGGACGCCCGCTCCCTTCGATGGTCTACGACATGTTGGCCCTCGATATCGGAGCCCGAAGCATGAGCCACAACTGAAGGACGACGCGTGCGAAACATTTGACCCCGTCAACCTGCAACGGTCGAACCTGGCCTATCGCGCACCGAAGCTCTACGACGACCTACTGGCAAACGATGCAGTCTCCGCCCGAATCGTTTCATTCGCCATCGATCGCCGGACGCCGGTGAGCACTGTCCTGGACGTCGGTTGCGGCACCGGCCGCGACCTCGGCACAATCCACGCCCGGCAACGCTGGCACTGCACCGAGGTCGACCTGCAACCCGACCTCGTCGAGTACGCCAGGAACTCCCATCCGGGGTGCACGTTTCTGGCGGCCGACATCCGGAATCTTCGACTGAATGCAGCGTTCGACCTGATTCTCTGCCTGGGAAACACCCTGTCATACCTGCACACGGACGCCGAGCTTGCGGCCACGATCGCAACATTTGCCGCCCACGCTGCCTCCGGCAGCCTCGTCGCGATCAGCACCTTGCTGGGCACAGGTACGAACAGCGCGGGACGGCAACATTTGATGACCACGCTTGGCGCCGCCGTAACTAGTCATCCCTGAAGGAGCGGGGCCGGTCAACCCCCTGTTGTTGTAGTTGATCTTTTCTTCGTTGGCTCTCCGACTGTTCTTGGGCGCGTCGAGGTAGGCGGCGGGGTCAAGGAGCGCCCGGGAGGGCG
>NZ_JAHKRK010000545.1 GCF_019396355.1 Pseudonocardia nigra | reverse complement strand
GCCGTCGTCCAGTCCTACCTGTCCACCACCGCCAAGTGGGGCCTCGACAGCTTCGACGTCCTCACTCAGCTGTTCACCACCGGGGCATGGCTACCACCAGCCGCCGAACCCTGCTGAATAGCTACCCTGGCCGATGGTGCTTGCCTTGCACCACGGTCATGAGAGGTCGGACGAGCGCGAACCGCAGGCGCAGGCAGGTCGGCACGGGGCGCTCGTCGCACGCCAAGTGCTGTCGCCTGATTTAGGAGGATCCGTCGCTCCTCGAACAGGTGAACGAGGCCGAGGTTGATTCCTCCTCCGGCGGGTCGACAGAAATCCGCGTCAGCGGGAACATGTCAGGCGAGCGAATGGCGGGCGTGAGGAGACGGGTTGCCGGAGCGCCCGTCGGTGACTCTGCTTAGAAAGTGGATCTTCGACTGACGGCGCGTGTCGGCGAGGGAGACCTCACCTGTCTCCACAGGCCCACACGGCCGTCAGCCGCCGAAGATCCACTTTCTAAACAAGCCCTAGCTCGGGCGAGCCGAGGCTCAACCTGGGGGCTTATTCACAAGTCTGAATGGTGACTGCTCTTCGTGACATGAGGGGTACGTCGAGCACTTGATCACGAGTCGGTCTCAATTCGTGCTTGGCCGCGTGTCGCGCGAGATGCGCAACAGCTCTTGCCGTCTTGTTCGGTGTTCTCACGCATCGAAGGAAGATCGGCGAAGAGCTGTTGCGGTACGAGGCTATGACAGGACTGAACGGTGAGCAACTCAC
>NZ_JAHKRK010000544.1 GCF_019396355.1 Pseudonocardia nigra | reverse complement strand
GTACCTCGTCGAGAAGCCCGCGCTGGGCCGCAAGCACAGCACCGTCCCGGACCGCATCACCGCCGCCCTGAGCCGCGCGGCGCGGCGGAGGCGGGTCCCCGCCCCGGCCGGCGCCGACGCCGTCACCATCCAGCTCGCCGCGGCCGACGCCCCCACCGAACGGCTGCAGCTCGACGAGACCGCGACCCTGCAGCTGCCATCCGTGCGGACGTCGCACCCCCGGGCGAACGGAACCTGACCCGTTACATCTCAGCACCCGCGACAGAGGCTTCAGGTCCACCTCGTCTGAGTCACGGCGGCTCGGATGTCAAGCTACCCCGGGTCGGAAACAGCGAGATCAGAGCGCGGGATCAACATCGGCGTCCGATCGGGCCAGCCATCGCCCGGAGACGACTTCTGCGTGATGGCCAGCGCAACTGCACTTCCGTCACGGCGATAGTTGGGGGCGTCACCGCCGACCCGAGTGCCGAGTTGCAGCGGAGGCAGAAGCAGTGCTGCGTCCAACGATCCAATTCAGCCCGCTGGACAGCGAGCACATGCTGATCGGAGCCCAGCCGTCCTCGCTCACCTCGCCCGACAGCCCGTTGCACGCACTCTCGAACAGCAACGCTTCGCTGATCGACCGCTCCCAGGCGTGCCCCAGGGCCCCGGCGTTGTTGATCTTTGTCCGGTTTGGTCGGATTCAGTTAGATGCCGTACGCGGTGAAGACGTCGTCGCGGTTGAGGAGGTCTCGTCGGGCGTGGGCGATGTTGGCGCGGTCGGCG
>NZ_JAHKRK010000543.1 GCF_019396355.1 Pseudonocardia nigra | reverse complement strand
CGTCTCGGATCGAGCGGCCACCGTCCAACGCCAGCTGCGCGGCGTTGCGGCGGAACTCACCGGGTACTTGCTTCGACGCCCCATCGCGCGTCCCCTCCTCGGCTACTGCCAAGTCTGGACGTGTCCGGCCAGCGGGGGTCACTTCAGTTGCGCCGCTCCCTGACCGCCGTACGCCGCGCTGCCAGGGAGAGCCAGCGCCGCGGCGAGCACGCCCTGATCTGCCAGATCATCGAAACCGCGCCCACCACCGCAGGCTGAACGCACCTGCGCGACCGGCCCTGAGCTGGCGGGCCGCAGGGCCCGGCAGGGGCACACCTGGCCCGCCCCTGCCGGGCTGCTGCGGTCAGGCCGAGGCCATCGCCCGGCACTGCTCGGCGCAGCGCCGACAGGCCTGCGCGCAGGTCTGACACGCCGCCGCGTCGAAGCGCTCACACTCCGCCGCGCTGACGTCTAGAACTGACGGGGATGGTTGACACCTGGGTCTCTTGATCGTTAGGAGACCCGCGTGAATGATCCGCTGCAGGACCGTCAGGTCCGTCGGCGCCTGGCGGTCTTGCGCCACGCCGAAGAAGTGACCGGCAACGTGGCCCAGACCTGCCGCTACTACGGCATCAGCCGCCAGTGCTACTACACCTGGCTGCGCCGGTTAGAGCGTGTCCCTTGGATCATGGGACGGGGTCGCGGAGCCAGATCCTGATCGAGGCGACGTCGATGGTTCCGCGGAACATGTAGTCGCGCTTGTCGTAGCGGGTGGCGACCGCGCGGTGGC
>NZ_JAHKRK010000542.1 GCF_019396355.1 Pseudonocardia nigra | reverse complement strand
GATCGCAAACTTTAAGACCTGGCGCATCATGCACACCGACTACCGGCGGCCGCTGGCGACGTTCGACACGACGATCTCGGCGGTTATCGGACTGCACTTCTACTTGGCGGCTGAATAGGCCTCATGGGACCTCCCGCTCAGGCGATTGTCCGCCAGTCTTGACCACGTAGGGCGCACGGTCAGTTTCAAAGAACAGTGCAAGGACAGTGCCGCCGGGGCGGGGCACGAGCAGTTGGGTTACTGATGGTGCTAGCTCGTCAAACCAGCTCTCCACTTGAGGCCACCACGATTGAGTTTCAAAGCTCGGGGTGGCACTGGTCAAATGTCCGTCATTCTCGACGCCGATCAGCCAGACTGCCTCGTCGCCACGCGCGGCGTTTGCGAGCGCTGCGATTTGGCGAGCAGCTCTCCGATAGTCATCAGGAAGCTGCCTTTTGAAATCGACGAAGGAGTCTTCGGCACCAGGTGCGTCGAGGATTTCGTGGACGCGGGCCTCGAGCCGCTGACGCTCGGTCACGTTGAGCCATGCTATCTGCTGGCGGGCTGTTGGCGAGCGTGCTGGTGAGGCAGGTGAGCGGGGCGAGGGCGAGCGTGGCGGCGGATCTCGTTGCTGGTCAGCGCGATCAGGCCGTCGTCGCCGGTAGGGCTAGAGCGTGTCCCGTGGATCATGCGGGTCGGCTGCGGTAGATCTCTTCTGTGCTTGATCGCCACGACTTGACCGACGCGGAGTGGGCACGGCTGGAGCCGTTGCTGCCCGACCGGACACCGCG
>NZ_JAHKRK010000541.1 GCF_019396355.1 Pseudonocardia nigra | reverse complement strand
CTAGGCGCCCTGGCCGGACATCTGCATCAGCCCGCCGTCCATGACGTAGGTTGCGCCGGTGACGTAGTCGGCCTCGCTGGAGGCGAGGAACACCGCGAGCCGGGCGATCTCCTCGGGTTGGGCGGCGCGCTTTAGCGGGATGCTCTGCACCTGCTGCTCCCGGAACTTTGGGTCGTCGATGGCCTTCTGGTTGAACGGGGTCAGCACCATGCCCGGCGCGATGTTGTTCACCGTCATGCCCATGTCGGAGACCTCGAGCACCAGGGTGCGGGTGAGGTTGCGCAGCGCCCCCTTCGAGCAGTCGTAGTCCGCCGCCCCGGCCCGAGGCTGCTCCTGGTGCACAGACGTGGTGTTGATGATCTTGCCGCCGCCGCCGTGCTGTTTGCGGTGGTTGATGAAGTGCTTGCAGCAGGTCAGCTGTCCGATGAGATTGCTGCGCAGGGTGGCCTCGAAGTCGGCGATCTTCAGGTCGGCGACATAGGTGCCGGAAGCATCGACGCTGGCGTTGTTCATCAGGATGTCAACCCGACCGAAGGCGTCGAACGCCGCCTGAAACAGGCGCTCGACCTGGTCCTCGTAGCCGTGGTCGCCCTGCACGACGATTGCCCGGCGGCCGTGGGCCTCGACCTGCTCGCGGGTGGAGTTCGCCCCCTGCTCGTCGTGCAGGTAATGGACGACGACGTCGGCGCCCTCGCGGGCGAACTCGATCGCGGTGGCCTGCCCGATCCCGGAGTCCGATCCGGTGATCAGCGCGACGGTGTCCTGGAGTTTGCCCA
>NZ_JAHKRK010000540.1 GCF_019396355.1 Pseudonocardia nigra | reverse complement strand
GGCCGAGGTGGGGGTCGAGGTGTTCCTCGACCAGCTGCGGACCGAGGTGAAGGACCGCAACTTCCGCCCGTTACCGACACGGGAGCGGATGATCCCGAAGCCGGGAACGACGAAGCGTCGTCGCCTGGGGATCTCCACCGTGCGGGATCGGGTGGTCCAAGCCTCCTTGAAACTGGTGTTGGAGCCGATCTTCGAGGCGGATTTCCTCCCGTGTTCCTACGGGTTCCGCCCGAAGCGCCGGACCCATGACGCGGTGGCCGAGGTGCGCCACTTCACGGCCCGTTCGTATGAGTGGGTCGTGGAGGGGGACATCAAAGCCTGTTTCGACGAGATCTCGCATCCGGCCCTGATGGGCCGGGTGCGTCAGCGTGTCGGGGACAGACGCGTCCTGGCCCTGGTGAAGGCGTTCCTGAAGAGCGGGATTCTCGACGAGGACCGCCAGTTGAGGGACACCGATGCCGGGACCCCGCAGGGGTCGATCCTCTCACCGCTGCTGAGCAACGTGGCCCTCTCGGTGCTGGACGAGTACATCGCCCAGGCGCCGGGAGGCCCGGGCATCAGCCGCAATGAGCGGCTCACGCGGCGTCGTCATGGTCTGCCCAACTACCGCCTGGTGCGGTACGCAGACGACTGGTGTCTGCTCGTTTCGGGCACCACCGGCGACGCCGAAGCTCTCCGCGAGGAGATCGCCGGGGTCTTGTCCACGATGGGTTTGCGCCTGTCACCGGAGAAGACCCTGATCACCCACATCGACGAGGGCCTCGACTTCCTCGGATGGCA
>NZ_JAHKRK010000539.1 GCF_019396355.1 Pseudonocardia nigra | reverse complement strand
CTTCGGCACGATGCTGATCGCCCCCGAACGCTCGAGCACGGCGTACTCGATCTCGTCGGCGTTCTTCACGCCCTGGGTGGTGCGGGCCTCCTGCAGGATCTCGTCCATCCGCACGTGGTGGCGGCGCAGCCGCTCCTCCAAGGGCCTGCCGCGGTCGATGAGCACCACCGGCGTCCCGTCGATGACCTGCCCGACGCGGGGGAACCGCCAGCTGACGAAGTCGCCGATCCGCTCGAGCCCGACCAGCGTGAGCACGACCAGCACGGCCATCGAGATCGAGTAGTCCTCGCCGAGCAGCGCCTGCTGGGTGGCCTCGGAGACGATCAGCAGCACGACGAGGTCGAACGTGGTCACCTGGGCGAGCGTGCGCTTGCCCATGACCCGGAAGATCACCAGCAGCGCCACGTAGACGATCGCAGCGCGCAGGATCGCGTCCACGTCGGATTCCTTCCTCGAGGAGGGGCAGCGAACGGATCAGGGGTAGCCGAACTGCCAGAACTGCGCCGGCTCCCCGCCCGGTACGCCGATCGCGCCACGGAGCATCCCGATGTGGTCGGGCCGGACCTGCATCTCGACGGTGACCGGATCCGTGCCGCTGACCGGGAACGTGAGCACGTCACCGCCGTTCGCGGCCGTCCACGTGTCCGGCTGCGGCCACACCTGCTGGATCTGCACGCCGGACAGGAACTCCGAGGAGATCCACACCTCGGCGGTACCGGACTGCGCGGGCTGCACCTGCAACTGCAGGCTGGAGTCGCCCTTGAAGCGCGTGAAGCGGTCGTA
>NZ_JAHKRK010000056.1 GCF_019396355.1 Pseudonocardia nigra | reverse complement strand
CGGGCGACTCGCGGGACGGAAACGGGCGACTCGCGGAACATCCGCGAGTCACCCGTTCTGCGCTGCCGAGTCGCCCGTCCTCGCCGGGCGAGTCGCCCCGTCGCCGGGGCGGAGGGTCAGTCGTCGGGGTCGTCGGTGACCGTGTCGGACGCCGAGTGCCCGTTCGGCGACTTCACCGATACCTTGCTCCGCCCCCGGCGCTGGGTCGGGCGGGGCGGCGGCGGGGGCGACTGCACCGAGGGCCCGCGGCCCAGGATCAGCTCCGCGAACGTGGCCATGGCCTCGTCCAGCTGGCCGGCGTTGCGGCGCTCGGTCTCGGAGTGGGCCTTCTCGACGAGCGCGGTCAGCGACGCGACGTCCGGCCGCTCGACGATGGCGGCGTCCAGCTTGCCGAACTTCGCGTCGATCTCCCCGCCGAGGGTGCCGATCCGCCCGGACATGCCCTCCTCGAGGGTGTCGAGGCGGCCGCCGAGGGAGTCCAGCCGGGCGGCGAGGGACTCCAACCGCTGGGCGAGCGCGTCGAGCGGCTCGGTCGGGTCGACGGCTGGGCGCGCGGCCAGGTCCTCGAGCCGGCGGTGCAGGCCGATGCTGGTGTCGCCGAGCAGGTTGCGCAGGCCCTCGCCGGACTCGTCGACGGAGCGGAGGGCGGCGTCGAGCTGCTCGCGGACGTTGCGGTCGATCCCGTCGATCCGCTCCTTGATCGGCGTGCCGACGGAGGTCGGCATCGCGTCGAGGCGCATCTCGTGGCGGTCGAGCCGGTTGTCCAGGTCGTCGAGGCGCTTGTGCAGGCCGCCGAGCCGGTCGTCGAGGCCGTCCATGCGGCCCGAGACGCCTTCCAGCCGCCCGGCCATGCCGTCGAGGCGGCCGTCGAGCTGCGCGATGGGCTTGGCCATCTTGTCCGGCATCGCCTCGACCGCCCGCAGGACGGACGCGATCGCGACGTCCTGCGCGTCGAGCTTGGCCACCGTCTCGTCCAGCCGCTCGGCGAGGACGCTGACCTCCGTCCGGTCGGGCAGTTCGGTGAGCCGCTTGCGCACGGTGCCGAGGGCGTCCAGCGCGGCGAGGCGAGCGTGGATCTCGTCGAGCGAGTCGAAGATCTGCTGCTGCTCGCTGTCGCGGATCTCCGCGGCGCGCACCAACATCCCACGCATGCGGTCGAACGAAAGGGTGGAGTCATTGCTCATGGCGGCGGGGAGCTTCCTCTGAGCCGGACATCGGGGTAGTGCACGACAGAGGGTAGCGATCCCCGTACTTCACCCGTCCGCGGCTCCCTGTTCGACGGCGTTTGCCCCGTTCGGAGCCCTGCCTGCCCCGATCGGAGCAGTGGTCCGCCACCTGCGGAGGAAGATCGAGAGGGGTGCTCTAGCGTGACGCTCGTGCCAGCGCCGCTGAACCTCGACTCCGTCCGCGACGCGCCGAAGGTGCTGCTCCACGATCATCTGGACGGCGGGCTGCGGCCGTCCACGATCATCGAGCTGGCCGAGGCGACCGGGTACCTGGGCCTGCCGAGCAGGGACGCGGGCGAGCTGGGGTCCTGGTTCCTCGGCGCGGCCCACTCCGGTTCGCTCGAGCGCTACCTGGAGACGTTCGGGCACACGGTCGCGGTGATGCAGACGCGCGACGCGCTGGTGCGGGTGGCCGCCGAGTGCGCGGAGGATCTGGCGGCCGACGGCGTCGTCTACGCCGAGGTCCGGTTCGCCCCCGAGCTGCACGTCGAGGGCGGGCTCGCGCTCGACGCCGTGGTCGAGGCCGTCCTGGAGGGCTTCCGGACCGGTGCCGTCCGTGCCGTGGAGCACGGCAGGCGCATCCGCGTGGGCTGCCTGCTCACCGCGATGCGCCACGCCGCCCGTTCCAGCGAGATCGCCGAGCTGGCCGTCCGCTACCGGGACGCCGGCGTGGTCGGCTTCGACATCGCGGGGGCGGAGGCCGGGTTCCCGCCCACCCGCCACCTCGACGCCTTCGAGTACCTGCGCCAGCAGAACGCGCACTTCACGATCCACGCGGGCGAGGCGTTCGGCCTGCCGTCGATCTGGGAGGCACTGCAATGGTGCGGGGCCGACCGGCTGGGCCACGGCGTGCGCATCGTCGACGACATCACCGTCGACGCCGACGGCGTCCCGCACCTGGGTCTGCTCGCCGCCTACGTGCGCGACAAGCGGATCCCGCTGGAGATGTGCCCGACGTCGAACGTGCACACCGGCGCGGCCGGGTCGCTGGCCGAGCATCCGATCGGGCTGCTCACGAAGCTGCGCTTCCGCGTCACGGTGAACACCGACAACCGGCTGATGTCCGGGGTCTCGATGAGCAGCGAGATGGCCGCGCTCGTCGAGACGTTCGCATACGGGTGGGCCGACCTGCAGTGGTTCACGGTCAACGCGATGAAGTCGGCCTTCCTCGGGTTCGACGAGCGGCTGGCACTGATCAACGACGTGATCAAGCCGGGGTACGCGGCCCTTCTCGCCTGACGAGCGCGGCCGCGCACAGCGCCGTCAGCCACGAGAACCCGATGGCGATCGACGCTCGCTGGAGCAGCCCGCCGACGCGGACGACGGACGGGGCCTGGTTGAACGCCGCACCGGAGCCGACGAACGTGGCGAGCATCGTCAGCGCCGTTCCGCCCGAGCAGGCCGCCCAGCGGGGACGACCGCCGCGTAGCTGGGACCTCGCGTACACGAGCGCGGCCGCCGGGATCCCGAGGAAGGTCGCGACGCCGGAGAGGTCGTGCACCACACCGGCCGGGGTCGGCTCGGCCGGGACGTCCGGCGTGCCCTGCGGATAGCCGCTCACCGGATCCGTGGGAAAGGCCGCGGACCCGAGCAGGCCGACGGCGGCGGCGCCGACGAGCACCGGACCGACGCGGCTGCACAGCGCATCGTCGCGGGTCCGCGCGAGGCCGACGGCCCCGGCCAGGTAGAGGGCGCCGGCCGTGGCGAAGTTCGCGACGTGCACCCAGCCGCGGGGGCCGAGCGCGAGTGAGCTCACCGGGTGCCGCAGAGGGTCGTAGCCCGGCCGGAGGGCGCCCTCGGCGAGGAAGGTGGCGACGAACAGCGGTCCGGCGGCGGCGCCGCAGCGCAGCAGCGTGCGGGTGCTTCGGCGGGTCACGGGCCCAGCGTGGCCGCGCCGCGGATCTTTGTCAACCAGAGTTGACGGCTCAGTGGGTGCGGAACCGTGCGGTGACGTCCTCGACCAGCTCCCGGAACCGCGCCGCCTCGGCGTCGAACGGCGGGCTCGGCGCCAGTCGCGTGGGGTCCGGCTTGACGACGAACGACACCAGCCAGCCCAGCGCCTGCGACTCGGCGAGTGCCTCGCGCGCCTCGTCGTCGCCCGCCCAGTCGCCCACGTCGAGCAGCAGCTCGGTGGCCAGCTCCAGCTGCGAGGGGTCGACGGCGAGCGTGCCTTCCGCGATGTCCTGGTCGAGCCCCGTCAGGGTGTAGGAGTTCAGGTCGTCGACCTGCACCTCCAGCTCGCCGACCGCGGCCCGCTCGACCACCTCCGGCCACGTCGACGCGGCCACCAGGTCGTGGCCCTCCGCGCCCTCCTCGCCGACCCACCGGGCGAGGGTCCGCTCGCTGGTGAAGACGTCGATGCGGCCGTCGGAGCCGAGGAACACCGCGGTGTCGTCCAGGTAGCAGCGCAGGGTGATGAACTCGCCGTCGCGGGTGGTGATGCGGACCGGGTCGATCCCCACCTCCTCCCAGAAGCCCGCGGGGCGGTCGTCGTCGGTGTCGCCCTCCTCCACGGAGTCGGCGTCCTCGTCGGCGTCCTCGTCGACCACCACCTCCTTCTCGGCGGCGGCGAGCGCGCCGGCGTCCACCTCGGGGGTGGCGACCATGTCGTCGAGGGCGTCGATCACCTCGTCCCAGCGCTCGGCGATCGTCTCCACGAGCTGGGTCCACAGCCGTCCGCCCTCGCGGCCGACGAACGGGAGCGTGCCCTGCCGGAGCAGCCCGAAGCCGGGGGCTGCAGCGAGCACCTCGGTGACGGCGTCGAGCTCGCAGACGTCGGCGATCGACCGGACCATGTCGGTGATCTCGGCGAGCTCGCCGACCGTCCAGGTGTCGGGGTCCTGGGCGACCAGCTCGGGCACGCCGACGATGTCGTAGCGCTGCGTCTGGTCCGGGGTCAGCTCGGCGACGCTGAGGTCCGGCACCACCGACCAGGCCGGATGGTCGATGAGGTCGTGCTCGCGGACGGTGCGCACGAACGCCGCCAGGCGGGCGACCTCGGGGAAGGCGAACAGGTGCTCGTCGTCGCCGAGGAAGGCCTCCCACTCCTCGCCGTCCTCGCGCCACCGCGGGGCCCACAGCGTGACGAGATCGCCGTCGGTGAGCGAGAGCTGGATCGGGACGATGTCGCTGGCCACGGCGAAAGCCTAGGGCTCCGGTCCGTGTCGGTCCGCTCGGGGCACTTGACCGACCGACAAGGAAAATGCACTATCACTGCACAAACTTCTTGCGTTCTTCTGAGGGCGATGTCCTTCCAGGGTCGCCTTGGTCACCGTGGACCGATCGAAGAGAAAAGGATCAGCGATGACGACGACGAGAAGACGCGCGCTCGGCAGTGGGCTCCTCGCGGTGCTGGCTGCGCTCGCCATGACGCTGGCGCCCGCGACGGCGGCAGCGCAGCCGGCCGGTAACCCGTTCGAGCGGGGTCCGGCGCCGACCGAAGCGAGCATCGAGGCGGCGCGCGGCCCGTACGCGGTCGCAGACGCCTCGCTGTACGACTTCCAGACCCCCGGCTTCGGGTCGGGGACGATCACTTACCCGACCACGACCAGCGACGGGACCTTCGGTGTCGTCGCGATCTCGCCGGGATACACCGCGTCGGAGTCGACCATCGCCTGGTTGGGCCCTCGCATCGCGTCGCAGGGCTTCGTCGTCATCACCTTCAACACGAACTCCCGCTACGACCAGCCCGCCGAGCGTGGTGAACAGCTGCTCGCCGCGCTCGACTACGTCACCCAGGAGTCCTCGGTCCGCGACCGGGTGGACCCGAACCGCCTCGCCGTGATGGGGCACTCCATGGGTGGCGGTGGCGCACTGGAAGCGGCATCGGACCGCCGGTCGATCGAGGCAGCCGTCCCGCTGACCGGCTACAACCTGGACAAGACCTGGTCCGAGGTCGACGCGGCCACCTTGGTGATCGGGGCAGAGCAGGACTCGATCGCGCCGGTTTCCCGGCACTCCATCCCGTTCTACGAGAATCTCACCGGCGCCGAGGAGCGCGCCTACCTCGAGCTGAACAACGTCGACCACTTCGCGCCGAACAGCCCGAACACGACGATCGGCAAGTACAGCATCGCCTGGCTCAAGCGCTTCGTGGACGACGACACCCGGTACACCCAGTTCCTCTGCCCCGGGCCGAGCGCGGGAGCAGCGCTGTCGGACGTCCGGAACAGCTGTCCGATCGGCTGATCGGCTGATCGGCGCACCGCCGCGTCGGCCGGCCTCCGTCCCCGTCCAGAATGGGCGGTATGACGGAGGCCGAGTCGCTGCCCACCCCGGCCGTGGACGGTCGTACGGCCCGGCGACAGCGCACCCGTGCAGCGATCGTCGACGCACTCCTCGACCTCGTGCGTGAGGGTGAGCTCAAGCCCACCGGCGCCAAGATCGCGGCCAGAGCGCAGATCTCGCAGCGGGCGCTGTGGGCCAACTTCGCCGATCTCGAGACCCTCTACCAGGCGACCGGCCGTGTCCTGCTGGATCGCCACGACGAGCTGGCCATGGACATCCCGGTCGACCTGCCCCGCGCCGAACGCATCGCCCGGTTCTGCGCCCAACGCGCCGAGTTGCACGAGCTGATTTCGCCGTTCGCCAGGGCGAACCGGCTGCGCGAGCCGTTCTCCGCTGCCCTGCGCCGAAATCGGCGGCGATACCTGGACCGCATCGCGGCGGACATCGAGCGGGTGTTCGACGAGGAGCTCCGCCTGGCGGGACCGGGGCGCGCCGACCGCGTGGCCGCGCTGGTGGCCTGCGCCAGCTGGTCGTGGTGGTCCATCCTCCGGGAGGACCTGGCCATCGACGTCGAGCGGGCCGTCCAGCTCATGGAGCTGACCGTGGCGGGCGTGCTGGAGACCGCCGCCCAGGTGCCGATCAGCGGCCCACCGGGTGCCACACCGTCTTGATCTCGGTCCAGGCCCGCAGTCTGGTGACCCCCGGTGCGCGGGTCGGGTCCGGTTCGGCGGCCGGTCGCGGCAGCACGCGCTTGACCGTGGCGGCGGCGTCGCGCTCGAGGTCGGCGGCCAGGTCCTCCGGCGCGCCTGCCAGGTCGAGCGCCGCCACCTCGGCGTGCGCGGCGAGCCACGGCGCCAGCTCGGCGACCCGCCCGGTGAGCAGGTTGGCCACCCCACCCGGCACGTCGGACGTGGCGAGCACCTCCGCGAGCTCGATCGCGGGCAGCGGGCGCCGCTCGGCCGCCACGACCACCGCGGTGCAGCCGGTGGCCAGCACCGGGGCGAGCACGTCGACCAGCCCGAGCAACGACGATCCCTGCGGCGCGAGCACGCCGACGACGCCGGTGGGCTCGGGCGTCGACCAGTTCACCAGTGGCCCTGCCACGGGGTTGACCGAGCCGAACACGCTGGCGACCTTGTCGGTCCACCCGGCGTACCAGACCCAGCGGTCGACCGCCGCATCCACGAGCCGGGTCGCCTCGGCGCGCGGCAGCCCCTCGGCGTCGGCCACCGCGTCGACGCACTGGTCGCGGCGACCCTGAAGCATCTCCGCCACCCGGTAGAGCACCTGGCCCCGGTTGTATGCGGTGGCCCCGGACCAGCCGGGGAAGGCGGCGCGGGCGGCGCTCACGGCGTCGCGCACGTCCTTGCGCGAGGCCAGCGCGGCGTGCGCGAGGAGGCGGCCGTCGGCGGCGGTGACGGGGTAGCTGCGCCCCGACTCCGAGCGCGGGAACGCCCCGCCGACGTACAGCTTGTAGGTCTTGGCCACGGTCAGCCGTGCGTCCGGGCGAGGGGTCACGCGTGCAGGCTACGCGGCGCCGCCGAGGCACGACGTGCGATCCGACCTGCGTTTACTCCGCAGGCAGCTCGTAGTGGAGTTCGTAGCGTTCGCCCGCCGCGGTGATGATGTTGAGCTCGACCGGGCGGACCCCGGTGTGGGCGATGCGCCGGATCCGGTAGACGGCCGCGCCGACCGGGATGCCGAGCTGATCCGCCTCGGGCTCGGACGCGTGGCCGATCCGTACAACTTCGGTGAAGTGGGTCAAGGCGTGTCCGGCGTCCTCGAGCCGCGCATAGATGCCACCCGGACCGGTGTCCTCCTGCTCGATCGCAGTGCCTGATGTGAGCTCACGCGGAAGATAGCTGGTGGCGAGCTGGACGGGCTGGTCGTCGGCGAAGTGCACTCGGTCGCGCACGAGCACCTCACTGCCGGGATCGAGTCCGAGTTCGGCGGCGACGTCGCCGTCCGCCGCCTCCGTGCGGATCTCGACATCGACCCGAACGGTCCACCCACTGTTGTGGGCGTCCGTGGTGAACGTGCCGCGTCCGGCCGTCCGCTCGGCACGGCTGAGGCGATTGCGGGCCAACCGCATCACCGGCCGATGTGGACGGACGTACACCCCTGATCCGGTGAGGCCGACCACCAGGCCCTCGGCGCGCAGAGCGTTGATCGCGTTGACGACGGTCTGCGGCGCGACGGAGTAGCGCTGCACGAGTTGGCTGCGACTTGGTAGCCGGGCGCCCGGGGCGTACTCACCGCCCTCGATCGCCCCCCGCAGGTCGGCGGCGATGTCGCGCCACGTGGTTCGGGCCTCGGGCATGCCGCGACGGTAGTTGGCTATTCAGCTGCCGACGACCGGGGGCTGCAGAAGTCGCCCAACTGATGCGGCGAGCGCTGTTGTCGAGCTGTATGCACAGCTGTCATGATTCTCGGGGCACTGTATATACAGATTGGGGGGCGGGATGGATGAGCTCGCGTTCACTGTCCACGTCACGAGGGCAGACATCAGTGGCGGCGTCGAGGTGATCTTTCAGACGGAGCGGGACGCCCGGGCGTTCGCGAAGTCCCGATCGCAGGACCAGGGGGTGCTGTCGGCGAGCGTCACCGGCTTCCTGATCGGTGTCTTCGGGAGTCGGCAGCCCGTGGCCTGGTACTCGGACGGCAACGAGCAGCCACCCAGGTACCACGGCTCGAAACGGCAGTTCTACCCAACATGACGCCGCACGATTGGATCAGGCGGACAGGTACGCCTCCAGGCCGATCCGGCCGCCCTCGCGTCCGAACCCGGACTCGCGGTAGCCGCCGAACGGGGCGGTGGGGTCGAAGCGGTTGAAGGTGTTGGTCCACACCACACCGGCCCGCATGCGCTGAGCCGTCCAGAGCGCCTTGGCGCCCTTCTCGGTCCAGATGCCCGCCGAGAGGCCGTAGGCGGTGTTGTTGGCCTTCGCCACCGCCTCGTCCGGCGTGCGGAACGTGAGCACCGACAGCACCGGGCCGAAGATCTCCTCGCGGGCCACGCGCATGGTCTGCTCGACGCCGGAGAACACGGTGGGCGGGAAGTACAGCCCGCGCTCGGGCAGCGGGCAGGGGCTCGTCCAGCGCCGCGCGCCCTCGGCGTCGCCCGCGTCGGCGAGCGTCGTGATCCGCTCCAGCTGCGCGCGGGAGTTGATGGCGCCGACGTCGGTGTTCTTGTCCATCGGGTCGCCCACGCGCAGCGTGGCGATCCGGGCGCGCAGGAGCTCGTCAAACTCCTCCGCGATCGACTCCTGCACCAGCAGTCGGGAACCCGCGCAGCAGACGTGCCCCTGGTTGAAGAAGATGCCCTCCACCACGCCGTCCACGGCCTGGTCCAGGGCGGCGTCGGCGTAGACGATGTTGGCGGCCTTGCCGCCGAGCTCCAGCGTGAGCCGCCGCCCGGTGCCGGCCAGCGTGCGCTGGATCTCCTTGCCCACGTCGGTGGAACCGGTGAAGGCCACCTTGTCGAGGCCGTCGTGGCGCACGAGGCCCGCGCCGACGTCGCCCGCCCCGGGCAGCACGTTGAGCACACCGGGCGGGAGCCCGGCCTCCGCGGCGATCTCGGCGAGCACCAGCGCCGTGAGCGGGGTGGTCTCGGCGGGCTTCAGCA
The DNA here is from genome assembly GCF_019396355.1 of Pseudonocardia nigra. Taxonomy (GTDB): domain Bacteria; phylum Actinomycetota; class Actinomycetes; order Mycobacteriales; family Pseudonocardiaceae; genus Pseudonocardia; species Pseudonocardia nigra. Next base: position 28,346 of record NZ_JAHKRK010000056.1, on the reverse strand, counting down.
CGACGGTGTTGCCGCACGCCAGCGCGGGCGCGATCTTCCAGACTGCCATGAGCAGCGGGAAGTTCCACGGGATCACCGCGCCCACCACCCCCACGGGGCGGGGACGCGGGCCCAGCCCGGCGAACTCGAGCTTGTCGGCCCAGCCGGCGTGGTGGAACAGGTGCGCCGACGCGGTGGGGACGTCGACGTCGCGCGACTCGCGGATCGGCTTGCCGTTGTCCAGCGTCTCCAGCACCGCGAGCTCGCGGGCCCGCTCGGCCACCACGCGCGCGATCCGGAACAGGTACTTGGCCCGCTCGGCGCCCGGCATCGGGCCCCACGTCGTCTCGTGGGCGCGGCGGGCGGCGGCCACGGCGCGGTTGACGTCGGCGGGCGCGGCGGTGCCGACCTCGGCCAACGCCTCCTCCGTGGCCGGGTTGACCGTCTTGAGCGGCTCGCCGCCGCCGTCGACGAACTCCCCGTCGACGAACGGGCGGTAGTGCTCACGCAGGTTCGCCACTGTTGTCGACTCCGGCGCCGGTGCGTACTGCCAGGCCATCACGTTCCTCCGATCCGGTCACGGTCGGCGTAGTGGCCCTCGAGCTGGGTGCGCCGCTGCCGCAGGAGGTCGCCCAGCAGCGCGGATGCCCCGAACCGGAACCGCTCCGGGGTGAGCCACTCCGGCCCGACGACCTCGTTGACGGCCACCAGGTGCCGGATCGCGTCCTTCGCCGTGCGGATGCCGCCTGCGGCCTTGACGCCGCGGTACTCGCCGGTGAGCCGGTGCCAGTCGCGCACGGCCTGCAGCATCACCTGCACCACCGGCAGGGTGGCGGCGGGGGAGACCTTGCCCGTGGAGGTCTTGATGACGTCGGCGCCCGCGAGCAGCGCGAGCCAGGATGCGCGGCGCACGTCGTCGTAGCCGGCGAGCTCATCGGTCTCCAGGATCACCTTCAGGTGGGCGCTGCCGCACGCCTGCTTCACGGCGACGATCTCGTCGTACACGGCGCTGCAGCGGCCGGTGAGGAACGCGCCGCGGTCGATCACCATGTCGATCTCGGTGGCGCCCGCCTCGACGGCGAGCGCGGTGTCGGCGAGCTTGACCGCGCGCGACGAGCGCCCGGACGGGAACGCCGTGGCGACCGCGGCGACGCCGACGGGGGACCCGCGCAGCGCCTCGGCGGCGACCCCGGCGAGATCGGGGTAGACGCAGACGGCGGCGACCGGTGGCACGTCGGGGTAGTCGATGTCGGGCCGTCGGGCCTGCGCGCACAGCGACCGCACCTTGCCCGGCGTGTCCGCACCCTCCAGCGTCGTCAGGTCGATCATCGAGATCGCCATGTCGATGGCCTGGAGCTTCGACTCCTTCTTGATGCTGCGCGTGGCCAGTGTGGCGGCACGCCGTTCCAGGCCGACCTGGTCGATGCCGGGCAGCCCGTTCAGTAGGCGCCGCAGGGACGCCTCGTCCGTCGCGATCAAGCCGACTTGTGCAGACGGACGACGCCGACGGTGACGTCCTCCAGACCGCCACGGTCGAAGTCGCGGCGCAGCTGGTCGGCCTTGAGCGTGGCCGTCAGCCCGTCGAACGGTCCGTGGGCGTCGACCTCCCCGGTCTGGGGGTCGACGGCCAGCACGACGTATCCGTCGCACTGCGTGAGCTTCTCCGCCGCTGCGACTAGCGTCGCCTCGTCGGAAGTCGTGTTCTCCGGCAACCGGATCACCTCCTAGTCATCTAGTACAGCGTCGGGGGCGGCTCCGGTGTGACAGTGTTTGTGGCATACCACCCGTTCGGGTCAGGGTGAATCTCGCTGATGATCACGCGCGGTGCTGATCGGCGAACTCTGAGCGCATGAACTGGGCTACTTACCCTCGCAGCATGACGATCTTGACACTCTTCGTGATCAACCCAGCCCGTCCGCGAGAGCGCGATCCGGGGTCCGTGCGGAGTCGGTAGCGGGCGTTCCCCCACGCGTTCGAGGGCTCTCCCCGGCGGGTGTCACACACAGGTTTCCTCCTTTGCGCAGTGTGAACGCGGTGACACGATCGCGGCCATGCGCACCCTTCGCACCCCCGACGACAGGTTCGCCCACCTCGCCGGCTTCGACCACCCGCCGCACTATGCCGAGGTCCCGGACGGCGACGGCGGGACGCTGCGGATGGCCTGGGTCGAGCAGGGCCCTGCGGACGGGCCGGTCGTGCTGCTCCTGCACGGCGAGCCGAGCTGGTCGTTCCTCTACCGCACCGCGATGCCGGTGCTCGCCGGCGCCGGGCTGCGGGCCGTGGCGCCCGACCTCGTCGGGTTCGGCCGATCCGACAAGCCCGCCGAGATCGGCGACCACAGCTACGCCCGGCACGTCGAGTGGATGCGCGCGCTCACCTTCGACGTGCTCGACCTGCACGGCGTCACGCTCGTCGGGCAGGACTGGGGCGGACTGCTCGGGCTGCGTCTGGTGGCCGAGCACCCGGACCGGTTCGCGGCCGTGGTGGCGGCCAACACCGGGCTCCCCACCGGCGATCGCGACATGCCCGAGGTGTGGTGGCAGTTCCGGCGGGCCGTGGAGAAGGCGCCCGAGCTGGACGTCGCCCGCCTGGTGCAGTCCGGCTGCCGCACCCGGTTCACCCCGGAGGTCCGGGCCGCCTACGACGCCCCGTTCCCCGACGAGAGCTACAAGGCGGGGCCCCGGGCGATGCCGCTGCTCGTGCCGACCCGGCCCGACGACCCGGCGACCGAGGCCAACCGGGCCGCGTGGGCGGCGCTCTCGAGCAGCGACATCCCGTTCCTGTGCGCATTCAGCGACGGCGACCCGATCACCGCCGCGATGGAGCCGATCCTGCGGCGCGCGATGCCCGGTGCCGCGGGGCGGGAGCATCCGACGATCGTCGGCGCCGGGCACTTCCTGCAGGAGGACGCCGGCCCGGAGCTGGCCGCCGAGGTGGTGCGCTTCGTCAGCGGGCTCGGCGCAGCCCCGGCGCGGTGAGCAGCACGCCGAGCACCGCGGCGACCACCGGGACGACCAGGCCGGCGCGGTAGCCGTCGAGCATCGCCTGCGGCGACGCAGCGCCCTCCGTGGCGGCCACGATCACCGCCGTGGCGACCGCGAGGCCGAGTGCGGCGCCGAACTGGAACGACGTCGTCAGCAGTCCGCTGGCCAGGCCCTGCTCGCCGGCGTCGACCCGGTCGGTGGCCGCGATCGTGAGCGGCCCGTAGGCGAGTGCGAACGCCACCCCCAGCACGAGCAGGGCCGGCAGCATCGCGACGAAGGTCCAGTCCAGCCCGACCGGCAGGAACAGGGCGTAGGACAGTGCGGCGAGCGCCAGCCCGGCGACGAGCACGCGCGCGTTGCCGAAGCGCCGGACCAGCCACGGGGTGAGCGTCGGGGCGAGCACGGCGTCGATGCCCGCCACGGCGAGCGCGAGGCCCGTCTCGATCTCCGACCAGCCGCGCAGCTCCTGCAGGTACAGCACGACGATGAACTGGAACCCGATGAACGACCCGATCAGCAGCAGGGCGCCGGCGTTGGCGCGCAGCAGCGGGGCGGACCGCAGGATGCCGAGCCGGACGAGCGGAGCGGCCGCGCGGCGCTCCGCGGCGACGAACGCGACGAGCAGCGCGAGGCCCGCGGCCAGCGTGGCGGCGGTGACGCCCACCTCCACGTCGGGCGCGCGCACCACCGTGACCACGAGCAGCACCATCGCGCCGGTCAGGCTCGCCGCCCCGGCGATGTCGAACCCGCCGGCGGGCCGCGGCGCGGCCGGATCGCGCGGGACCACCAGCAGCGCCGCCACCAGCAGCGCGGCCGCCATCAGCACCGGGGCGAAGAACACCCACCGCCAGTCGACCGCGGTGAGCAGGCCCCCGACGACCATGCCGAGCGAGAACCCGCCCGCGCCCGCCCCGGCGTAGACGAGCAGTGCCCGGTTGCGGGCGTGGCCCTCGGCGAACGTCGTGGTGATGATCGACAAACCTGCAGGTGCGAGGAAGCCCGCCGCCACGCCCGTCGCGAACCGGGCGAGGACGAGCACCCAGCCCTCGGTGGCGAGCCCGCCGAGGCCGGAGAAGGCCACGAAGACCGCGAGCCAGACGAGGAACATGCGGCGGCGGCCCAGCAGGTCGGCGGCGCGCCCGCCGAGCAGCACGAACCCGCCGTACCCGAGGACGTAGGCGCTGACGACCCACTGCAGCGCGCTCGTCGACAGGCCGAGCTCGGCGCGGATGGACGGCAGGGCGACGCCCATCATCGAGACGTCGACGCCCTCGAGGAACACCGCCCCGCTGAGGACGAGCAGCAGCCCCCAGGCGCGGCCGGTCATGCGCTCGGGGGCGACGAGCGCCGGGGACGAGGATGCGGACACGGTGTCTCCTATTCGGTTCTCTCTTGTAACCGACCGCATCGTGCGTCACCATCAGCAACTGTGGAAGAAGGCACTTCGAAGTCACTGACGCACCCCGGCGGCACCGTCTGCGACATCAGCGACGCCTTCCAGTGGGACACCCGGGAGGACTGCGAGGTCCGCCAGATCCTCGACCGGATAGCCGCCAAGTGGTCGCTGCTGGTCATCGCCCTGCTCGACCGGCGCTCGATGCGGTTCACCGAGCTGCTGCGCCAGATCGACGGGGTCAGCCAGCGCATGCTCACCGTCACACTGCGCCAGGTCGAGCGCGACGGGCTGGTGCGTCGCACCGTGCACCCGGTGGTGCCGCCCCGGGTCGACTACGAGCTCACCGCGCTCGGCTGCTCGCTGCACGACACCATCCAGGCGCTCGTCACCTGGACCGAGGCGCACCAGATGGAGATCGCCGCGGCCCGCGCCGCCTACGACGCCGGCCGTTAGCCTCTGTGCCATGGACGTGCAGGTCGTCGACCACCCCCTGGCCAAGGCGCGGCTCTCCACGCTTCGCGACGCGCGCACCGACAACGCCGCGTTCCGCGCCGCGCTGCGCGACCTGACCCTGATGCTGATCTACGAGGCCACCCGTGACGCCCCGGTCGCGACCGCCCCGCTCTACACGCCGGTGGCGCGCACGGTTGGCTACCGGCTGGCCAACCCGCCGCTGCTGGTCCCCGTGCTGCGCGCCGGGCTCGGGATGGTGGACGCGGCGCAGGCGCTGATGCCGGAGGCGCAGATGGGCTTCGTCGGCCTGGCCAGGGACGAGACCACGCACCAGCCCACGCCGTACATGGAATCACTGCCCGAGTCGCTCGACGGGCGGCCCGTGTTCGTACTCGACCCGATGCTCGCCACCGGCGGCTCGATGGCCCACACGATCCGGCTGCTCACCGAGCGTGCCGCCGCCGACGTCACCGCGATCTGCGTGCTCGCCGCGCCGGAGGGTGTGGAGCACCTGCGGGGCAGCGGGCTGCCGGTCCGCGTGATCACCGCGAGCATCGACGAGCGGCTCAACGACTCCGCGTTCATCGTCCCCGGCCTGGGCGACGCGGGGGACCGCCAGTTCGGCGCGGTGCCGTAGGCCGGCGACCAACGGGAGACGGCCCGGCAGCTGGAGTGCCGGAGCGGTCGGGAACGGGTCCGTTGCGCCGGCGGAACGCTGCCTCAGCCGCGCCGAAGTGCCGTTCGTGGGTACGGGCGAGTCGTCACCCGGGCACACTGGCGATCTCGCTGATGGTCCGGACGAACGCGCGGGTCCGGGGAGTGTCCTGGTCCGACGGCCAGAGGAGTCCGTACTCGATGGGCGGCGCGTCCCGGAAGGGGACGAAGGCGAGGTCGGGACGGCCGTAGTACTGGCCGGCGCGCAAGCACGTGGGCGAGACGCCTTTTCCGGCGGCGACGAGGGCGAGCACTTCCTGCCAGTACGTGGCCGCCGGACCGCGCGGGATGGGCTTGCCCGCAGGTGCCCGCTGTGGATAGTGCAGGTCCAGCATGTACTGCGGGAGGGCTCCTGCGGTGGTCACCAGCGGGCTGTCGGCGTAGTCCTCCAGGGAGACCGAATCGCGTCCGGCGAGCGGGTGGTCCGCGGGGACGATGAGGGCGCGGAGTTCCTGGCGGATGACCGGACCGGTGATGATGTCGGGTTCGTCGATGGGCAGCTCGGTGAGCTGGAGGTCGAGTTCACCGGCTCGCAGGGGGCCGAGGGGGTCGTGGATCTGCACCTCCTGGATCCGGATGTCGCAGTCACCAGCCGCCGGGCGGCCCTCCGCGCATCATCTCGAAGTGCTGCGCGGCGACGTCGTCGAGCAGGTGCGCAAGCGCAAGGAGCAGCCGGGTGGTGAGCTACAGGTGCACGGCAGCTGGCAGCTGGTGCGCACCCTGCACGACGCCGGGCTCGTCGACACCTACCGGTTGCTTCAGTTCCCGGTCGTCGTCGGGGCCGGCAAGCGCCTGTTCGCCGACGGCGCCGCACCGGCCACCTACGAGGTCACCGAGTCGGAGGTGCTGAGCGGAGGTGCGGGTGCGGTCTCGCTCACCCTGCGCCAGGCCGGGTTCGGCACCACCGGCGTCGGTGAGTTCGTGGTGCGCGACGGCCAGGAGGCCGTCGTGTGAGCACGCCGCGAGCGACAGGTGCCCGGCCCGGCACGGAGAACCGCAGAAGGGGGATGTATCCCACCGGGGATCAGGCGCTGTCGGCTCGCGGCGCGGCGGCCGTCGTGCGCGAGCTGAAGGACCGGGAAGAGGTGATCGACGCGTTGTACCGGTTCGGCCTGGGACTGGACCTGCAGGACAGGCACCTGCTGGTATCGGCACTCGCGGCCGATGCCGAGCTGGATGCCCGTTCGGTACACCGGCGACCCCGCCGCCGTCTTCTGCCGGTAGATGCTCCTCCTGCCGGCGACGGCACCGGCGCCGCGGTCGAGATCGTGCTGGGCCCACACCAGGCCGAGCAGCGATCGCGGCGCCGTGGGGTGGATCGGTACGGCATGCAGGGCGAGCCGGACGCCTTCGCCCAGCGGCTGCGCGAGGTGCTCGACGGGGCGTGACTCCGGCCGGCGGCCGCCGGCGGAAGTATCACGATTCCGCTCGGTTGGCTCCCCGGTGGCGCTACGCTGCGAGCCATGTCGCGGGTGAACGACGTCGGCGGGCAGTCCGGCTTCGGGCTGGTCGCCGTCGAACCGGACGAGCCGCCGTTCCACGCCGACTGGGAGGCGCGGGTTTACGCGCTCAACGTCGCGATGCTGCGGCGGGGGGTCTACAACCTCGACCAGTTCCGCGATGCGATCGAGCGGATGCCGCCCGCCGAGTACCTCGCGGCGTCGTACTACGAGCGTTGGTTGGCGGCCGTGGAGTCGTTGACGGCATCTGCGGCTCCCGGAATGCGTCCGGACGATGACTGAGCCGCGGTTCGCCGTCGGTGACCGGGTGCGCGCCCGGGCCGTGGATCCGTCCCACCACACCCGGCTTCCCCGGTACGCCCGGGGCCACGTCGGCGAGGTGGTGGAGGTACAGGGGACGTGGCCGCTGGCCGACGACCGGGCGCGGGGGTTCGCGGAGTCGCGGGTCGAGCCGGTGTACACGGTCCGGTTCCCCGCCGGCGCGCTCTGGGGGTCGCCGGGCGGGCACTGGGTGCAGGTGGAGTTGTGGGAGTCCTACCTGGAGGTCGTGCCGTGACCGGTCACCACTCGAACTCGGAGATCGCGGTCCGGGTGCGCCGGCTGGAGGAGCGGCTGATCGGCGCGGGACTGACCAGCGACGACCAGCTCGACGGCATTATCGGGCAGGTCCTGTCCGGATCTCCGGTGAACGGCGCTCGGGTCGTGGCCCGCGCCTGGGTCGACCCCGCGTTCCGCGACCGGCTGCTGGTCGACGCGAACGGGGCGCTCGGTGAGCTCGGCCTGTCGATGAGCACCGGACCGCAGGCGCAGCGGCTCACCGTCGTCGCGAACACCCCCACGACGCACAACGTGCTCGTGTGCACGCTGTGCTCGTGCTACCCGATCAGCCTGCTCGGTCCCTCGCCGTCCTGGTACAAGAGCGAGGCGTACCGGTCGCGCATCGTCCGCGAGCCACGAGCGGTGCTGGCCGAGTTCGGGCTGGGGCTCCCCGAGGAGACGGAGATCGTCGTGCACGACACCAGCGCCGAGAGCAGACACATGGTGCTCCCCATGCGCCCAGAGGGCACCACAGGGCTGGGTGAGGCCGAGCTGGCGGTGCTCGTCACCCGTGACGGGCTGATCGGAACCGCCGCGGTGTAGTGCCGGGCACTGCCTGCACCCGCCCCCTCGGCGGATCCGTGGTCCGCCTTCCCGACGAGTACGAGGACGCCACGGCCTCAGGTCGGGGCGATCGTCGCGGCGACGGTCGCGCCGAGCTCCCAGCACGCCTCGAGCGCGGCCTTGTCCGGCGCGCCGGTGACCTCGACCGGGGCCGTGACCGCGCGCCAGTCGAGCCCGTCCGCGATCCCGGTGACCGCGCGCACCGCTCCCTCGACGCCCAGGTTGCCGTGGACGTAGAGGCCGTAGGGCAGGCCGTGCGTGTCGTCCCCGCAGACGTAGTAGACGGTGTCGAAGAAGTGCTTGAGCGCCCCGGACATGTAGCCGATGTTGGCGGGCGTGCCGAGCACGATCCCGTCGGCGGCGAGCAGGTCGGACGCCGTGGCGGCCAGCGCGGCCCGGCGCACCACCTCGACCCCGGTGATCTCGGGGTCGGACGCCCCGCGCACCACGGCGTCGAGCAGCTCCGCCGTGGCGGGCGACGGCGTGTGGTGGACGATCAGCAGCCGGGTCATGCACCCTCCTTCGACCTCAGCAGCGTGTGGACCTCGTCGCGCATCCTGTCGAGGCGGGTCCCGGCGGCGGTGCGGGCGGCCGCGAGCCCGTCGGCATCCGGCACCGGCTCGACGACCTGCAGGTACGCTTTGAGCTTCGGCTCCGTGCCCGACGGGCGGATCACCAGGCGTTCGCCCTCTCGGCGCAGCACGAGCACGTCGGGCGCCGGGCGCTCGGCCGTCCACCCCTCCGGAGGAGCGCTGCGGAGCCGCTCGACCGCGGCGTCGCGCGCGGCGGGCTCCATCCGCAGCGAGACACCCTCGGTGCGGTACACCCCATGGGCGACGGCCAGCTCGTCGAGCCGGTCCGGCAGCCCCCGCCCGGCGTCCTTCAGGCCGGCCGCGAGATCGCAGGCGAGCACCGCGGCGGCGATCCCGTCCTTGTCCCGTACGGCGTCCGGATCGACGCAGTAGCCGAGCGCCTCCTCGTAGCCGAACACCAGACCCGGGCCGCCGCGCACGATCCACTTGAAGCCGGTGAGCGTCTCGGCGTACCGGGCCCCGTACGCCTCCGCGACGGACGCCAGCATCGACGACGAGACCACGGTCGTCGCGACCAGCGGATCGTCGTACCCGCCCGACCGGAGCAGGTGGTCGCCGAGCAGCACGCCCGTCTCGTCGCCGGTGAGCATCCGCCAGCCGTCCCTGCCCGGCACGGCCAGCGCGCAGCGGTCGGCGTCGGGGTCGAGGGCGACGGCGAGGTCGGCGTCCACCTCCGCCGCGAGCGCGAGCAACGCGTCGGTGGCGCCCGGCTCCTCCGGGTTGGGGAAGCTGACGGTCGGGAAGTCGGGGTCCGGCGCGGCCTGGGACGGCACGACGTGCACGTCGGTGAAACCGGCGCGGTGCAGGGCGTGCACGGCGGTGGCGCCGCCGACGCCGTGCATCGGGGTGAGCGCCACCCGCAGCTGCCGGGCCGCGCCGCGCGGCATCCGCCCGACCCGCTCGAGATATGCATCGGTGACATCGGCCGTCTGGATCGCGCCGCCGGTCGGGATCGAGACGGCGGCCGGTGCGGCCCCGATCGCAGCCTCGATCTCGGCGTCGGACGGCGGCGCGAGCTGGGCCCCGTCGGCGAGGTAGACCTTGTAGCCGTTGTCGGCGGGCGGATTGTGCGATGCGGTGATCTGCACCCCGGCCACCGCGCCGAGCTCGCGGACGGCGAACGCGAGCACCGGCGTCGGCAGCGGCGAGGGCAGCGTCCGCACGGTGAAGCCCGCGCCGGCGAGCACCTCCGCGGCCGCCGCAGCGAAGGCCTCGGAGCCGTGCCGGGCGTCGCGCCCGACCACCACGGTGCCGCGCACGCCGTCGCGGGCCAGCCACGCGGCGAGCCCGGCGGTCGCCCGCCGGACCACCGCGACGTTCATCCCGGCCGGCCCCGCCCGCACCGGCCCGCGCAGCCCGGCCGTCCCGAAGCGCAGCATCCCGGCCATCCGGTCGGCCAGCTCGTCGGCGGACCCGTCGCTGTCGGCCATCGCCGCCGCCAACACCTGCTGGAGCTCGGCGCGCGTCGCCGGGTCGGGGTCGTCGGCGATCCAGCGCATCGCCGCGTCGCGCAGCGCGGGTCGCAGCGGCGCGGGTCGGGGCGGGGTCATGCCCGGGCGATCAGGTCGCGCAGCAGCTCGCCCATCCGCCCGGCCGACGCCGCGCCCGCGGCCAGCACCTCGTGGTGGTCGAGCGGCTCACCGGTGATGCCCGCGGCCAGGTTGGTCACGAGCGACAGCCCGAACACCTCCACGCCGTCGGCGCGCGCCGCGATCGCCTCCAGCACCGTGGACATCCCGACGAGGTCGGCGCCGAGCCCACGCAGCATCCGGATCTCCGCGGGCGTCTCGAAGTGCGGACCGGACAGGCCCGCGTAGACGCCCTCCGCCAGCTCGGGGTCGATCTCCAGGGCGAGCTTGCGCAGCCGGGGCGAGTAGAGGTCGGTCAGGTCGGTGAACCGCGGCCCGACGAGCGGGGAGCGGCCCGTCAGGTTGATGTGGTCGGAGATCAGCACCGGCTCGCCCACGCGCATGCCGTCGCGGATGCCACCCGCGGCGTTGGTGAGCACCACGGTGCGGCAGCCCGCGGCCGCCGCGGTGCGCACGTTGTGCGCCACCCGCTCGATGCCGTGGCCCTCGTACAGGTGCGTGCGGCCGAGCAGGACGAGCACCCGGCGGTCCCCGACGACGAGCGACCGGATGGTGCCGCGGTGCCCGGCGACGCCGGGCGGGACTAACCCGGGCAAGTCGGCCATCATCAGCTCGTGCGTCGGCTCGCCGAGCACGTCGGCCGCCGGTCGCCACCCCGAGCCCAGCACGACGGCCACGTCGTGGGCGTCCACGCCGGTCGCGGCGGCGATGGCCGCTGCTGCGACCGCGGGCGTTCCGGTGTCCTCGTCGGTCATGGGCGGCAGCCTACGGGCGGGCGATCAGGCCGCGGTGGCGGCGAAGCCGCCCGCCAGCCGCTCGAACAGGTCGGCGGAGGTGCCGCCGCCCGCGACGCGCGGCACGGTGAGCGTGACCGTCCACGCCCACTGCTCCGCGGGCACGATCCGCCGCCACGACATCCGCTCGGCCGACGCGTAGCGCAGCTCGACGGACCCGTCCCCGTTCGCGGCGGGCGCGTCGAGCACCTCCCCGGCCACCGCCTGCGCCTCCTCGGCGGACGCCGCGCGTGCCACCGTGAGCTCCTCGGTGCCGTCCGGGCTCACGAAGCTGACCGACGCCTCGCCCGCGCCGGGTTCGAACGGGTACCTGGTCCAGCCCGCCGGCACCGGGACCGTGAAACCGAGGCCGTCGACGTGCTCCGTGAGGTCGGTGCGGGCCGAGGTGACGTTCATCGTGGTCAGGGGCGACTGCCCGCCGAGCATCCGGGTGGCGGTCCAGCCGCCGAACGCGCCGGCCAGGACGACGGCCGCGCCGGCGACCACCAGTCCGGCGGCGGCCCAGCCCGACACCGGGGTCTGGACCCGACGGGTGGCGGCGACCCGGGACCCGCCCGGGCGGGGAGTCACCGGCAGCGCACCCGGCGACGTCGCGAGCGGGGCGGCGCCGACCGCGGGGCGGGCGCCCGTCGGCGCGGGCGACAGCGGTGCCGGGGCCCTCGTGCCGGTCCGCTCCGCGGGGGCCTGCGGCATCGACACCGGGACGGCGGACGCCAGCGTCGGCGCGTCCGGGGAACCGGGGTAGACCGGGTCGTCCGGGGCGCCGATCAGCGGGCGCAGGCGCTGTCGCACCTCGTCGAGCGGCATCCGCGCGTCCGGGTCCTTCACCATCAGCGCGCTGATCACGTCGACGACCGGCCCCGATCCCCGCGGGCGCGGCACCTCGCCGTCCACCACCTCGGTGATGGTCGACACCGGGTCCCCGTGCACGTCGTAGGGCGCGCGGCCCTCGATCGCGGCGAACAGCGTGGCCCCGAGCCCCCAGAGGTCGGCGGCAGGCGTGACGGCGTGCCCCGCCGCCACCTCGGGGGCGATGTAGGCGGGGGAGCCGAGAACCAGCCCTGCGCTCGTCATCGGGGCGTCGGCGATGTTGCGGGCGATGCCGAAGTCGGTGAGCTTGACGCGGCCGTCGTCGGCCACGAGCACGTTGCCCGGCTTCACGTCGCGGTGCGTGATGCCGCTGCGGTGCGCCGCCCGGAGCCCGCCCGCCGTGGCGAAGCCGACGACCGCGACCTGCTGGACGGTGAGTGCCCCGTGCTCGGCGATGAGGGTGGCGAGGTTGCGTGAGGGGACCAGCTCCATCACGACCATCGGCTCGCCGTCGGAGTCGACGACGTCGAAGACAGTGATGATGTTGGGGTGCGAGAGCCCGCCCAGCGCCCTCGCCTCGCGCATGATGCGCTCCCTGGCCTCCTCGACCTCGTGGTCGGGGACGCCGGGCGGGACCTTCAGCTCCTTGACCGCGACGCGCCGCTGCAGCACCTCGTCGTAACCCGACCAGACGGTGCCCATCGCGCCGGCGCCGAGCAGCCCGGACAGCCGGTACCGGCCACCGATGCGGCGTACCTGGTCGTCCTCCGGGTTCCCCTGCGACACGCACCCATTGTGACGAGCCGCCGATCACGCAGCGCTGCCGACCCCGAATCGTGACCGACCACGGCTGCCGCAGCGCATAGCGGACCCAGGAGCGGGTAGGTAACCGGATGTGAGGGCGCAGGATGAACGCGACGACCTGCGACGAACGGCGCGCTCACCCGTTCGTCGCACGACCGTCCGACCGCTCGTCAGCGCCAGTATGCCCGCCCGCAGCACGTCGGCAACCCCTCGGCGAGCGTTACCGGGAGACAGCGGATTCGGCTTGGTACACCGCCGTCCGGGTGAGCACCATTGGCCGATGCACCGCAGATCAGCGACCGGTCGCTTCGCGACCACCGGGCGTGGTGACGTCCGGTGACCCTGCTGGAGGCGCACACGGATCTCGTGCCGGCCACCGACCTCGCGGTGGTAGACCTCGGCGCGGGCAGCGGCCCGGCCTGGTTGGACTCGTGGCTCGCGACGCACCGCGCCGACGTCGTGGCTTGGCGACGCTCCGTGCACGCGGTGCCCGAGCTCGCACGCGCCGAGCACCGCACCACCGAGCTGGTGGCGCGGCAGCTGATGGCGGCCGGTCTCGAACCGCGCACGCTCCCCGGCGGCACCGGCCTCGTCTGCGACATCGGATACGGCGACCGCTGCGTCGCCCTGCGCGCCGACCTCGACGCGCTGCCCCTGCAGGAGGACACCGGCCTGCCGTTCGCGTCCACCGTCGACGGCGCGATGCACGCCTGCGGCCACGACGCGCACACCGCGATGCTGCTCGGCGCGGGCCTCGCGCTCGCCTCCGCCCCCAACCTGCCCGGCCGCGTCCGGCTGGTCTTCCAGCCCGCCGAGGAGCTGCAGCCCGGCGGCGCCATCGACATGGTCGCCGACGGTGCGATGGAGGGCGTCGAGCGCATCTTCGCGCTGCACTGCGACCCGCGGCTGCAGGTCGGCAAGCTCGGCACCCGGGTCGGGCCGATCACGTCGGCGTGCGACGTGCTCGAGCTCCGCCTCACCTCTCCCGGCGGCCACACCTCGCGCCCCCACCTCACCGCCGACCTGGTCGAGGCCATGGGGCTGCTCATCACGCAGCTGCCCCTGCTGCTCACCCGGCAGGTCGACCCGCGCTCGGGCACCGTCCTCGTGTGGGGCGCGGTGCAGGCCGGGGAGGCCGCCAACGCCATCCCGCAGCACGGCGTCCTGCGCGGTACGCTCCGCACCGCCGACCACGCCACCTGGGCCGAGCTCGAGGACAAGATCCGCACCCTGGTGGCGTCCCTGCTGGCACCCACGGGCGTCGGCTACGTGCTCGACCACATCCGCGGCGTGCCGCCGGTGGTCAACGAGGCATTGAGCGCCGGCATGCTCACCGGCGCGGCCACCACCGTCCTCGGCCCCGACGCCGCCACCGGCACCGAGCAGTCTAGCGGCGGCGAGGACTTCGCCTGGTACCTGGAGCACGTGCCCGGCGCCATGGCACGGCTCGGGGTGTGGCCCGGCCACGGCCCGATGCGCGACATCCACCAGCCCACGTTCGACCTCGACGAACGCGCCCTCCCCTTCGGCGTCCGGGTGCTGGTGAACGCGGCCCTCGCGGCGCTGGCGTAGGCCCCGCCCCGTCGGGCCCACCCTGCGTGCGGTGGACGTCGCACCCCGGAGGCGTCTGCGCACGGTGCCCGCACTGTGCGAGGTGGATCCGCACCGTGCGAGGTGGACCCGCAGGGTGCGAGGCCGCACCGGGCGCTGGTCGCGATGCCGGTGCCGGTGCCGGTGCGTCTTCGCACCCCCTGGCGGCGTCCTCGCACGGCGTCTGCACCGTGTGAGGTTGGCCTGCGGGGTGCGAGGTCGGCACTGGGCGTGTGAGGTGGTCGGTTCGGCCCGGTTGCACGTGGCGGTGCCGGTGCACTTCACATGCTGGACGCTCTGCTTGCACGGCGTCAGGTGGCCCCGCGGGGTGCGAGGTCGGCACCGAGCGTGTGAGGTGGTGTCCCGCCGGGCACGTCGTGACGCTCGCACCGGTGCCGGTGCTCCTCGCACCCCGGGCGGTGTCCTCGCACGGCGTCTGCACCGTGGGAGGTGGACCCGCGGGGTGCAGGGGTCGGTGCCAGGCGTGCGACGTCGGAAGGCGCCCACTCGCGGGCGCAGTGCCTGCATTCGAAAGCGCGGTGCTTTCGCTTCCCTTCCGACCGTTGACGGTCCTGTTGTCGTATCCCTACGTTCTGCTTCGCCGGTTCGTGCGCACGTCGTTCTCGTCACCGCCGTCGGGAGGGTCGATCATTCCGTCGCTGGATGAGTACTCCCGTTCCCAGGCGATCCTGCTCGAGCTCGACACGACGGGGCGGGTGCTGGTCAGCGAGCTTGCCGAGCGGTTCTCGGTCTCGGCGGTCACCATCCGCAAGGACCTGGAGACGCTGGAGCAGCGGTCGGCACTGCGGCGCATCCGGGGTGGGGCGGTGTCGGCGCGGGCCGTCGACGAGGGTGCGTTCGAGACCCGGCTGCGGGCCCGTCGCCAGCACAAGGTCGCGATCGCCCGGGCAGCCGCCGCGCTGGTGCAGGACGGCGACGTCATCGCCCTCGACTCCTCCACCACCTGCCACTACCTGGCGCGGGAACTGCTCGACCGCCGGTCGCTCGTCGTGATCACCAACGGGATGCCGACCGCCACGCTGTTCTCGGAGCGCTCGGACGCCACGGTCTTCGTTCCGGGCGGGGTCGTGCGGCGGTCGGCGCGGTCCGTGGTGGGCATCGCAGGGGACGTGCTGGCTGGTCGCGGCCGGATCACCAAGGGCTTCCTCGGCGCCCACGCCGTCTCCCCCGAGCGCGGGCTGCTGGACATGTCGCTGGACGAGGCGCAGGTCAAGCACCACATGGCGGTGCACTGCCGCGAGCTGTACGGCCTGCTGGACTCCAGCAAGTTCGGGGGCTTCTCGCTGCACACCGCCGCCCCGATCGAGGCGATCACCGCCGTCTACACCGACCAGGGCGCCGACCAGCAGGTCGTCGCCGCACTCGCCGCGGCCGGGGTGCCGGTGCGCGTCGTCGAGGTCGAGAAACAGCCCCCGCACGAGGAAGTGAGTGATCAATGAGGAGACCACGTTCCACGATGCTCGCCGCTGCAACCGCGGCCGTCGCGCTGGTCGCGGCAGGCTGCGGTCAGGGCAGCGGCGGGTCCGCCACGGGCGGTTCGGGCGACTCGGCCGACGGCGGGGACAGCTACACCGTCGCGTTCGTGCCCAAACTGCAGGGCATCCCGTACTTCGAGGCCATGAACACGGGCGGGCAGGCGGCCTGCGCCGAGTTGGGCTGCAACTGGCTCTACCAGGGCCCCGTCGAGGCCGACGCCGCGGCGCAGGCGAACATCGTCCGCTCGTTCGTGCAGCAGGGCGTGGACGCGCTCATCGTCGCGCCCAACGACCCCGACTCGCTGGCGCCGCTGATGCAGGAGGCCGCCGACGCGGGCATCGCCGTCGCCACCTCCGACACCGACGCCCCCAACTCGGTGCGGGAGGTGTTCGTCAACCAGGCCTCGACGGAGGCCATCGGCCAGGCACTCACCGACGCCCTGCTGGAGGCCATGGGCGGCTCGGGGAAGTACGCGATCGTCTCCTGCGGCGAGACCGCGGAGAACCTCAACTCGTGGATCGAGGTCCAGAAGGCGTACACGGCGCAGAAGTACCCGGAGGCGGAGATCGTCGACATCGTCTACGCCGGTGAGGACCAGGCCAAGGCGACGCAGATGGCCACCGACCTCATGAACGCCCATCCCGACCTGACCGGCCTGGTGGGGGAGTGCACCTCGTCGGCGCCCGGCGTGGCCCAGGCGGTGCGGGACGCCGGGCGGATCGGCCAGGTATTCACCGTGGGGCTCGGCACGCCGCAGTCGATGGTTCCCTACCTTGAGGACGGCTCGTCCAGCGCGAGCATCCTCTGGGACGTCGAGGCGCTCGGCTACCTGACGGCATGGACCGGGGTCCAGCTCGCTTCCGGAGCCGAGTTCCAGCCCACGAACGCGGTCAGCGACGAGCTGACCGCGGTCGAGTACGACGCCGCGTCCAAGACGCTGCTGCTCGGACCGCCGCTGCGGATCACCAGCGAGAACGCCGGCGACTTCGACTACTGATGTCCGACGACCGATCCGACGTCGACGACCCGGGACCGGCGCGCCTGTCGGTCTCGGGCGTCGCCAAGCGCTTCGGGGCCGTCCGCGCGATCCGCAACGCGGACATGGTGGTCCGCCCCGGCACCGTGCACGCACTGGTGGGGGAGAACGGCGCGGGCAAGTCCACGCTGATCAAGATCCTGTCCGGGGCGGAGGCGCCCGACGCGGGCCGGATCACCTTCGACGGCGCCCCGGTCACGATCTCGACGACCGCGGACGCCATGGCGCTCGGCATCGCCACCGTCTACCAGGAGCCGCAGCTGTTCGCCGACCTGACGGTAGCGGAGAACATCTTCACCGGCCGCGAGATCACCCGCCGCGGACGCGTGGACTGGGCCGCCCAGAACGCGCGGGTGGTGGAGCTGCTGGAGCTGATCGGGCTGCCAGCCCGGTACGCCACGGTGCCGGTGAGCGAGCTGTCGATCGCCGAGAAGCAGCAGGTGTCGATCGCGAAGGCGCTCGGCGGCGAGGCGAAGGTGCTGATCCTCGACGAGCCGTCGGCCATCCTCACCGACACCGAGATCGAGGTGCTCTTCGGCGTCGTGCGGCGGCTCGCCGCGTCCGGGGTGTCGGTCATCTACATCTCGCACCGCCTCGACGAGCTGTTCACGATCGCCTCCGAGGTCACCGTCATGCGTGACGGCGAGACCGTGGGCACCTGGCCGATCGAGGAGCTGTCGGTGCGCCGGATCGTCGAGCTCATGGTCGGTGGGATCCTCGAGGAGACCGGCGGCAACCGGGCGGTGCCCGACGCGCCACCCCGGCTCGTGCTCGAGGGGCTCGGTTCCGACGGCGCGTTCGCGGACGTCGAGGTGGTCGTGCGCCCCGGGGAGATCGTGAGCCTCTACGGGCTCGTCGGCTCGGGTGTCGCGGAGATCGCCGAGGCCGTCTACGGGATGCGCAGGGCCACCTCGGGCCGGATCCTGCTCGAGGGCAGGCCGGTCGACCCGCGATCGCCCCGCGAGGCCAAGAAGCTCGGGGTCGCCCTGCTGCCCGCCGACCGCAAGCAGCAGGGGCTGTTCTCCTTCCAGTCGATCTCCTTCAACATCTCGGTAGGGCACCTCCCCCTGCTCACCCGGTTCGGGATCTGGATGGACCGCGGCCGCGAGCGGCGGGTGGCCAGGGACTTCATCAGCAGGCTGGCCGTGAAGACGCCGCACGAGCGCCAGCCCGTCTCGGCGATGTCGGGCGGCAACGCGCAGAAGGTGGTGCTCGCCCGTCAACTCGTCGAGCGGCCGCCGGTGCTGGTACTCGCGGAGCCGACGCAGGGCGTGGACGTCGGCGCCAAGGAGGAGATCCACAGGATCGTCCGCTCGCTCGCCGAGGAGGGCACGGCCGTGCTCATCGTCACCTCCGACCTGCCCGAGGCTATCCGGGTGTCCGACCGGCTGCAGGTCGTGCGTGCCGGGACGACGACCGTCGAGTTCGGCCCGGGCGCAACACAGGCCGACGTGCTGGCCGCGGCCGCCGGGGCGCTCGACGAGGAGGGGGCGACCACATGACCGAGGTGACGGTCCGCAGGGGCGAGGCGGAGCACACCGCGACCGCGCGCGGGCGGGTGCTGCCCTTCCCGATCACCGGCCAGGAGATCGTCCTCATCGCCGTGATCGCGGCACTCTGGATCGCGCTGACGTTCGCGACGCCCGCGTTCCTGACCAGCGCGTCGATCGTGCCGCTGCTCGTGGCGATGGCGCCGGTCGCCCTCATCGGCATCGGCATGACCGTCGTCATCATCACCGGCGGGATCGACGTCTCGGTCGCGGGCGCGGTCATGGTCTGCTCGGTGGTGGTCGGGCGCGCGCTGGCCGAGGGCGGGGTGTCGCTGCCGGTCGCCGTGTTGCTGGCGGTGGTGGTCGGCGGCCTGCTGGGCCTGGTCAACGGCGTGCTCATCGCCTACGGGCGGGTGCACGCGATCATCATCACCTTCGGCACGGCGAACCTGTTCCGGTTCCTCGGGCTGCAGATCTTCGGCGGCACCACGGTGGACGGCATCCCGCCGACCCTGGACGTCTTCGGTCGCGGCGAGGCGGGCCACACGCTGCTGGTGCCGCACAGCTTCCTGCTCATGGCGCTGCTCGCCGCGCTGGCCTGGTACTACCTGCGCCACACCCCCGGCGGCAGGCACTTCTACGCGATCGGCGGGGACGCGAACGCCGCCCGGCTCGCAGGCGTGCGGGTGCAGCGCCGGGTGCTGCTCGCCTACGTCCTGACCGGCCTGCTCACCGGACTGGCCTCCTGCTTCGTGATCGCCCAGGGCACCTCGACCCTCGCCCCCAACGTCGGCTCCGGCATGGAGCTGGCCGCGATCGCGGCGGTCGTCATCGGCGGTACGTCGATCATGGGTGGGCGCGGCTCGGTCCTCGGGACCGTGCTGGGCGCCCTTCTCGTGCAGACGGTGACCTCCGGGGTCACCCAGCTCGGCTGGCAGTCGCAGCTCGCCAGCTTCTTCATCGGCGTCTTCATCCTGGTCGCCGTCGGCGCGGACCTGCTCCGCCAACGTGTGAGGAGGGCGCGATGACCCGGACGCAGGCGCTGCTCGGCACGTTCCTGCGTGCCCTGCTCACGCAGCGGATCGTGCTGCTGGGCGTGCTGCTGGCGGCCGTCGTGATCACGATGACGACCTTGAGTCGCAACAATTACCTGACCGCCCCGTACGACGTCTCCTACATGTCGCTGGCGCTGATCAGTGCGGTGCCGCTGGTGATGCTGGGGCTGGCCGAGCTGCTGGTGATTACCTCCGGGCGCGGTGGGATCGACCTGTCGGTCGGCGCGATCGTCTCGCTGACCAGCATGATCTTCGGCTTCGCCCACGGTCAGTGGGGCTGGCCGCTGTTCCCGGCGCTGCTGCTGGCGGCGGCGTTCGGTGGGCTGTGCGGGGCGCTGAACGGGTTCCTCGTCGCGTACGTCGGCTTCCCGGCGCTGATCACGACGCTCGCCACGTACTACGCGTTCTCCTCGCTCGCGATCGTGATCAACGCGCAGCAGCCGATCAGCACGCCACCGATCCAGGACCTGTACTCGATGGCGCAGGCGGTGCCGCTGCCCGTCGGCGGCGATGACGCGCTGCGGGTGCCGCTGGGTATCGTCACGTTCCTGCTGCCGACGGTGGTGGTGGTCTGGCTGTTGCTGGCCAGGGCGTCCTACGGGCGCCGCCTCTACGCGATCGGTACGAACGACGTGGCGGCCGAGTGGGCGGGCATCGACGTGCGGCGCACCCGGTTCCTCGCCTACCTGGCGGCCGGGGTGATCTCCGGGCTGGTCGCCGTGGTGACGGTGGCCCAGTTCGCCTCGGCGCGCCCCGACGCGGGCATCTCCGGGAACGGGATGGCCCTGCCGGCGATCACCATCGCGGTCCTCGGCGGCGTGGCGATCACCGGGGGCATCGGACGGGTGGCCGGCGTGGTGCTGGCGACCCTGCTGGTCGTCTGGCTCAACGCCGGGATCCTGCTCGCCGTGCCCGGCAACGCCGGCGGGCAGTACCAACTGCTGGCCCTGGGGGCGGTGCTCGTCTTCGCCGCCCTGCTGAACGGGCTCACCAACCGACGGTACGGAGGGGTCACGTGAGCATCACCCACGGCGTCCATGCGCTGGTCTGGACCGGGGGCTGGTCCCCTGAGGAGGCCCGGCACGCCATCTCGAGTTCGGCAGCGGCCGGGTACGACCTGATCGAGCTCGCCGCGATCGACCCCGCCGCGTTCGACTCGGACCTGACCGCGCGGCTGCTCGCCGAGTACGGCCTCAAGGCGAGTGCCTCGCTCGGCCTCGACGAGTCCACGGACGTCTCCAGCGAGGACCCCGAGGTGGTTGCCCGCGGGCGGGCGCGGCTGGCCCAGGCGCTGGACCTGGTCCGCGACGTCGGTGGCGAGATCCTCTGCGGTGTCATCTACTCCCGGCTCGGCAAGTACGCCGCGCCGCCCACCGAGCGCGGGCTCGCCAACTCGCAGGAGACGATCGTCTGGCTGGCCGACCGGGCCGCGGACTCCGGGATCCGGCTCGGGCTGGAGTTCTGCAACCGCTACGAGACGAACGTGATCAACACGGTGCAGCAGACGCTGGACTACATCGCGGTGGTGGACCGGCCGAACGTCGTGGCACATCTGGACACCTACCACATGAACATCGAGGAGCACTCCTTCACCGAGGCCGTCCGGGCGGCGGCGGCCGCGGGGAAGCTCGGGTACGTGCACGTCGGGGAGTCCCACCGCGGCGCGCTGGGCACCGGGTCCGTCCCGTGGCAGGAGTTCTTCACCGCGCTGCGGGAGGTCGGCTACGACGGGACGGTGACGTTCGAGTCGTTCTCCTCCGAGGTCGTGCACCCGACGCTGTCGGGCTCGCTCGCGATCTGGCGCAACCTGTGGGAGGACAACGTCACTCTCGCGAAGGACGCGCTCGCGTTCACCCGCGAAGGCCTCAGCGGGAGCGCCAGTTCTTGAGGCTGTCCAACGCGACCGCCAGCACGATGACCGCGCCCTTGATGATCAGCTGCGTAAAGAAGGGCACGTTCATCAGGACCAGGCCGTTGCTCAGGACGCCGATGATCAGGGCCCCGATGAACGTGCCGTAGATGCGCCCCCGGCCGCCTGCGAGGCTCGTGCCGCCGAGCACCACGGCGGCGATCGCGTCCAGCTCGTACCCCTCGCCCGCCCGGGGCTGCCCGGACTCCACGCGCGCCGCGAACATCACCCCGGCCAGCCCGGCGGTGAGCCCGGCGATGACGTAGACCCGCACCAGGACCCGTTTCACCTTGATGCCGGCCAGCCGGGCGGCCTCGACGTTGCCGCCGACGGCGTACACGTGCCTGCCGAAGCGCGTCCGCTCGAGGATGAACCAGACGACGACATAGGTGACGATCATGACGACGACCGGCGACGGGATGCCCGCGAGGTTCCCGTTGCCCAGTAGCCGGAAGCCGAGCTGGCCGTCGGCGATGAGCGGTTGGGCGTCGGTCAGCGCGTAGGCAGTGCCTCGCAGGTAGGTGAGCGCGCCCAGGGTGACGATGAACGCCGGCAGGGCGAGGTAGGCGATGAGCAGCCCGTTGAGCAGGCCTGCCGCGGCGCCGACGACGACGCCGCCGAGGACGGCGATGAGGGGCGGCGCACCGCTGTTCCACAACATGATCGACGAGACGCCCGCCAGCCCGACGATCGACCCGACGGACAGGTCGATGCCGCCGGTGAGGATCACCACCGTCATGCCCGCGGCGAGCACCGCGTTGATCGACACGGCCCGCGCCACGTTGAAGCCGTTGCTGAGGCTCCAGAAGTTCGGCGCGATCACGGCCATCAGGACGACGAGCAGCAGTAGCACCGCGAGGATGCCGTAGCGGTCCCAGATCTGGGCGAACCGGATCCGGCGGCGGTCCGTCACAGCCGTCCCGACCCCCGCCTCGCCCCGCGCGGTCTGCGTCATCCCTGCGTTCCCCCGTCCTTCGTCGCCGCGACGCCCGTGGCGTGGAGCATGACGGCCTCCTCGGTGGCCTCCGAGCGGTCGAGGTCGGCGACGATGCGTCCGCCCCGGACGACGAGGACCCGGTCGCTGATGCCCAGGGCCTCGGGAAGGTCGGAGGACACCACGAGCACGGCGGTGCCCGCCCCGGCCTGCTCGTTGATGATCCGGTAGATCTCCTGCTTGGCCCCAATGTCGACGCCGCGGGTGGGCTCGTCGAGGATCAGTACGCGCGGCCCCACCGCGAGCCAGCGCCCCAGCACCACCTTCTGCTGGTTGCCGCCCGAGAGGTGCTGCACCTCCTGCGCCGCCGACGTGCTGCGCACGCTGAGCGCGTCCATCTGCGTGCGGGCCACGTCCGCGGCGGCGCGGTTGCGCAGCACGCCGAGCCGGGTGAGGCGGTCCAACGTCGAGGCGACGATGTTGTCGCGGACGGACATCGCCGGGAACAGCGCCTGCTCCTTGCGGCTCTCGGGCAGCAGCCCGATCCCGTCCCGGACACTGGAGCTGGGGGAGCGCCCGTCCAGGCGCCGCCCGTCGAGCGTGACCGACCCGCCGCGGGCGGGATCGGCTCCGAAGATCATGCGGGCGATCTCGGTGCGTCCCGCCCCCACGAGCCCGACCATGCCGACGACCTCGCCCGCGCGCAGCTCGAGGTCGACCGGTCCGATGCCGGCCCCGTCGGTGAGCCCTTCGACGGAGAGCACGACCTCGCCCGGCGCGTGGTCGGTGCGGACGTAGAGGTCCTCCACGTCCCGGCCGATCATCCGGTTGACGACCTGCTCCGGGCTGAGCTCCGCCCGCAGGCTCGTGCCCACCGATCGGCCGTCGCGGAAGACGGTGACCCGGTCCGCGAGCTCCCAGACCTCCTCCATCCGGTGGCTGATGTAGACCAGGCCGATCCCCGACGCGCGCATCTCGTCGATGAGCGCGAACAGCTGCCGGGCCTCGCTGCTGGACAGAGCCGCCGTGGGCTCGTCGAGCACCAGGATCCGCGCGTCCTCCGCCAGTGCCCGCGCGATCTCGACCATCTGCTGCTGACCGACGCTGAGGCGCCGCATCGGGAGCCGGGGGTCGACGGATGCGCGGATGCGCTCGAGCTTGGTACTGGCGTCGTCGAGGACCCGGCGGCGGTCCAGGCTGCCGAACCGCGTCCGCGGCTCCGCGCCCAGGGCGAGGTTCTCGGCGACGGTGAGGTCCGGGACGGTGTTCAGCTCCTGATGGATGATCGCCACGCCGAGGTCGGTGGCCCGGCGCGGGGACGTGATCGTCACCGCTTCGCCGTCGAGCCGGATCGTCCCGGCGTCCGGCTGGTGGACGCCGGCCAGCACCTTCATCAGCGTGGACTTGCCGGCCCCGTTCTCGCCCATCAGGGCGTGCACCTCACCGGGGCGCAGGTCGAAGTCGACACCGCGCAGCGCGGGCACCCCGCCGAAGGCCTTGGTGATCCCCTCCATGCGCAGGAGGGCGTCGCTGCGGGCCATCTCCGCGGTCCGCTCCCGCTACTTCCAGCCTTCGTAGTCGGCGAGGTTGTCCCGCGAGATGAACTCGGTGGGGACGAGGACCGTCTCCTGCTCCAGCGGCTCACCCGCGAAGAGCTTCTGCGCCATCTCCAGCGCGATCGCGCCCTGCGTGTTGGGGTCCTGCGCCGCTGAACCCTGGAACATCGAGTCGGGCTTCTCCAGCTCGGCCACCGCCTCCGGCGACGCGTCGACCCCCACGATGACCAGGTCGGTGTATCCGGCCTGCTGCGCGGCGAGGGTCGCGCCGAGCGCGCTCGGGTCGTTGATGCCGAAGATGCCCACGACGTCCGGGTTCGCGGTGAGCATGTCCGTGGTCAGGGTCAGCGCCTCCGCGCGGCCGTTGTCGCCGCTCTGCTGGGCGACGATCGCGATGCCGGGGTAGTTCTGTTCCAGCGCGGCCTTGCAGCCCCGAACGCGGTCCTGCACCGAGGAGATGGGGGTGCCGTCGACGAGCAGGATGTTGCCGCTGCCGCCGATCTGCTCCGCGAGATGGGTGCACGCCACCTCGCCCGCCTGGGCGTTGTCCAGGGTGACGGTGGCCTGGGCGCCGCGAGCGGTGACGTCGATAGCGACCACCGTGATTCCCGCACCCTTGGCCCGCTCCACGGCCGGACCGATGCCCTCGGAATCCACGGCGTTGATCAGCAGGACGTCGATCTGCTGCTGGATGAGCGTGTCGATCTGCTCGTTCTGGGCGCCGAGGTCCTGCCTGCCGTCCAGTACGTTGACGGTGGCGCCGATTTCGGTCGCCGCCGATTCCACGCCGTTGGCCATCGACTGGAAGAAGGGATTGCTGAGGTCCTGGACCATCAACCCGATCGAGTCGATCTGGCCGCCGCCCCCACCGCCGGCGTCGGAAGTGATGGGATCGCCCTCGCTGCAGGCGGCGAGGAACATCCCCGCCACCGCGAGGCCCGTAACTGCACGCAGGGCGGGCCTGCTCGACATATGTCCACCTCGATGTGGTCCGGGTCCCGCAGCGACCGTGCTGCATCGGCGGCGAGAGTAGGCCGACCACAAATCAATGGTCAACAGTGAGCAACAAAGCGAAAGCCCGCGATGCGCCAACGAAACCGCGGCGATTTCGCCAGGGCGGTGCCCGTCCGTTCAGTACGACTTGCGGCTCGGCTTGTTGCGCAGCGCGGAGACGTAGTCGTCCGGCGCGCCCGCCCGCTCCGCGGCATCGGCGATCACGCCGAGGTACCGGGCACTGGGCAGCCCGCCCTCGTAGTCGTTGAGCACGTAGATCCAGGCCAGGGCGTCCCCGTCGAGCGTGTGCACGCGCAGCCGCAGCTTCTTGTGGAGCCCCAGCTCGCCGCCCTCCCAGCGGTCGAGCTGCGGGGCGTCCAGCTCGGAGACGTCGTAGAGCACCACGAACACCTGCGAGCCCGGGTCCTCGACGACGGTGGAGAGCGCACCCTCCCAGCCGTAGTCCTCGCCGCCGAAGGTCAGCCGCCAGCCCATGAGCCAGCCCGTCCCCGCCATCGGCGAGTGCGGAGCACGCTCCTTCATCTGCGCGGGATCCATGTTCGACCCGTAGGCGGCGTACAGCGGCACCGGGCCAGGGTAGTGCGCGGGCCCCCGCGTACCGTGATCGGGGAACCCCGACTGCAGAGGGAGGCGTCTGTCGGTGACGCGCATCGTGATCATGGGCGGCGGACCGGCCGGCTACGAGGCGGCCCTGGTGGC
The DNA here is from genome assembly GCF_019396355.1 of Pseudonocardia nigra. Lineage (GTDB taxonomy): Bacteria > Actinomycetota > Actinomycetes > Mycobacteriales > Pseudonocardiaceae > Pseudonocardia > Pseudonocardia nigra. Next base: position 2,829 of record NZ_JAHKRK010000056.1, on the reverse strand, counting down.
GGCACAGCACGGCAGCGACGTCACCGTCGTCGAACGGGACGGCATGGGCGGCGCGTGCGTGCTCGACGACTGCGTCCCGTCCAAGACCTTCATCTCCTCGGCTGGCATCCGGGTGGACATGCACCGGGCCCCCGACCTCGGCGTCACCGCCGACCGCCAGGCCATCGGCGTCGACCTGCCGACCGTGCACGGCCGCGTCAAGGGCCTCGCCCTCGCCCAGTCCGCCGACGTGCGGGCGCGCGTCGAGCGCGAGGGCGTGCGCATCATCCGCGGCACCGCGTGCTTCGTCGGGGAGCGGTCGCAGGAGGCGCCCCACCTGATCGAGGCGCTCACGCCCGACGGCGAGCGCGAGGAACTGCCGGCCGACGTCGTGCTCGTCGCCACCGGGGCCACGCCGCGCGTTCTGCGCGACGCCGAGCCCGACGGCGAACGCATTCTCACCTGGCGCCAGCTCTACGACCTCGAGGAGCTCCCCGAACATCTGGTCGTGGTGGGCTCGGGCGTCACCGGGGCCGAGTTCGTGTCGGCCTACGTGGAGCTGGGCGCGAGGGTCACACTGGTGTCCAGTCGCGACCGGGTGCTGCCCGGCGAGGACGCCGATGCCGCCGCCGTGCTGCAGGACGTCTTCGCCGAACGCGGGGTCGAGATCCTCTCCCAGGCCCGGGCCGACGCCGTGCGCCGCACCGACGACGGTGTGGTCATCGAGCTCGCCGACGGGCGCACCGTCACCGGGTCGCACGCGCTGATGACCGTCGGGTCCGTGCCCAACACCACCGACCTGGGCCTGGAGAAGATCGGCGTCGAGACCGACCGCGGCGGCTTCATCCCGGTCGACCGGGTCTCCCGCACGTCGGTGCCCGGCGTCTACGCCGCGGGCGACTGCACCGGCGTGCTGATGCTCGCCTCCGTCGCGGCCATGCAGGGCCGGATCGCGATGTGGCACGCGCTGGGCGAGGGCGTCGCGCCGATCAAGCTGAAGACGGTGGCCGCCGCCGTGTTCACGCGCCCGGAGATCGCCACCGTCGGCATCAGCCAGCGCGCGATCGACGCGGGTGAGGTGCCCGCGCGCACGATCATGCTGCCGCTCTCGACGAACCCGCGGGCCAAGATGCAGGGCCTGCGCCGCGGCTTCGTCAAGCTGTTCTGCCGCCCGGCCACCGGTGTCGTCGTCGGCGGCGTGGTCGTGGCCCCGGTGGCGAGCGAGCTCATCCTGCCGATCGCGCTGGCCGTGCAGAACGGCCTCACGGTGGCCGACCTGGCTCACACGTTCTCGGTCTACCCGTCGCTGTCCGGGTCGATCACGGAGGCGGGCCGGCAGCTGATGCGCCACGGCGACCTCGACTGATCCCGGGATTCCGGGACGGGTCCGGGTCATCCCCGATCCCGGCGCGCCGCACGGCGCGCACGATGGAGGCATGAGCATCAAGCAGGCCACGTCCCAGATCCCGATCGGCGCCGTGCTGCTCGCCGGGGCAGGCGCGCAGCTCGTGGACGACGCCGCCTACCTCGTCCTCCCGCCCACCGCCCTCCTCGCGCCGCTCAGCGGGCTCCTCGCGATCCTGCTGACGGCGGGCGCCGCCCGGGTGGTGACCCGCGGCCGCACCGGACCTGCCGTTGCGCGGACCGGCCTCGCGGTCGGCGTCGCCTCGGCGGGGATCGGGCTGCTCATCGGCGGGCTCGGGTTGGTGGCGATCCTGCTCGCCGGCGTCACGGTCGTGGCGGGGGTGGCCGGTGCCGTCGCCGGGCGCGGCCTCACGCGGGGCGCGCTCCCGAGCTGAGCGCCCGCCGGGGAACGACGTTTTGTCCATCTGGGGCCGGATGGGCCGCGATCAAGGCGCTGACGTCGCTCCTGGATCGATTCCGGGCGACAGCAGTGCCTTGATCAGCGCGCTTCCACCCGGCGTCGGGCGGCCCGTCAGTCCGGCCGTCCGCCCGGCCCCTCGAGCAGCTCCGCCACCCGGTGCCGCAGCCTTCGCACGTCGGTCGGTGCCACCGTCGTCCACTCGGTGCCGTCCTCCCCGACGGAGCGGCTCATCGCGTAGCGCCCGCGCGGGCCGTCGAGCACGCCCAGCACGCCGCCGGCCCGGCGCAGCACCCCCCACCGGTCGGCGGTGAGCGCCACGATCTGCGCGCGGCCCTCGACCCCGCGCAGCATCCGCGCCAGCAGCCCCGCCTCGGTCGGCGTCACGTCCCGGGCGACGAGGGCCGCCCGGATCCCACCGGTGGGCGCGGCCGTCGCCGCCGCGAGCACGTCGGTGGGGACGGTGGCCGCCCGTCCGGGCCCGGGGCGGGCCGGAGGGAGCACGCCGAGCAACGCCGACGGCAGCGAGCCGCACGGCTCGATCGTCACCGTGGCGTCCTGCCGGACGGCGAGTGCGCCCGTGCCCGGCTGCCCGGCCGCCACCGCGCGGACGCTGCGGCCCCACCAGGCGCGCAGCTCGAGCTGCTGGACCGGCCTGCTGAGCAGATGCAGCAGCCGGGCGAGCTCGGGGTCGGGGCCGGACGGGCCGGCGAGCCCGCGCTCGCGCAGCGCCTGCCATCCGACGGCCTCGATCGCGCGCCGCTCGGTGTGGGTACGGCCCGGCGACTCCAGCCGCAGGACGACGGGGGTCGGGCCGAGCCGGAGCCGTTCCCACAGCACGTCGAACTCGACGGCGGTGAGGACGTGGCGGTGGGCCGTCGGGGGGGCCAGGGCGGGGGCCTGCTCGGTCACGCGGCGACGGTAGGCCTGCGGTCCGTGCCGGTGGGGGCGTTCGCCGAACTCGTATGCGATCGCGAACGGCGACGGCCGGTGCGGAGCGTCCTCCGCACCGGCCGTCGCGGTGTCGC
>NZ_JAHKRK010000538.1 GCF_019396355.1 Pseudonocardia nigra | reverse complement strand
AGCAACAGTCATGATCACGAAGAGCTGCGGGCACCTCACACCAGGGTCACCCCACCCAAGGGCAACTACAGAACGTCACCGGCGAGCCAGGTCGAAACGGTCGTTGCCCGGCCAAGATCGAAGACCCGGATATCCCCAGCGGGACAGGATGGTCCAAAAAGCGAAGGCCGGCGGCCGAAAGGCAGCAGGAAACCGAGACACGCGTGGTCAGCTCCTCCGCTGATCGTCTGTGGATAACTGGCCGGATACGAGACGTTGTGCTCGGCCCGCAAGGGAGCTGACGTGGACCAGGTGAGCCTGTGAACGAACCTGTGATGACGAGGTCGGAACCGGAGGGCAAGTTGGACACCGCGGCGGTCAATACGACAGCCAATGTGAACGGACCTGCGGGCGAGGTCTTGGACTGGGACGCCATCTCCTGGCGTGCGGTCGAGGACGACGTACGACGTCTGCGGCAGAGGATCTTCACGGCGAGCCAGGCAGGGGACCTCAAGAAGGTCCGCAACCTGCAGAAGTGGATGCTCCGGTCACGCGCCAACACGCTGCTGAGCGTGCGGCGCGTCACCGAGGACAACGCTGGCCGCAAGACCGCGGGTATCGACCGAAGGGTCATCACGACCTCGGTCGGCAAGGCCGCGTTGGTCGACTGGCTCTGCCAGCAGACCACGGTCGTTTCAAGATCGTCATGTGAGTTTGAGGATCTTGAAGGGGCGGGTCATGTTCCGGGCGGCTTCTCGGGTTGTCTCGGTGATGTCGCGTCGACCGGTGAGCCGGATGGCTCCGACTGCGA
>NZ_JAHKRK010000537.1 GCF_019396355.1 Pseudonocardia nigra | reverse complement strand
TCACCGGCAGGTGATCAACGGGGTGTTCTGGCGGACCCGGTGTGGACTGCCGTGGCGGGACCTGCCTCCGCCGTATGGGTGCTGGAAGACCGTCTACAACCGGCATCGCCGCTGGTCAGGTGATGGCACCTGGGTCGGGATCCTCGACGAGTTACGCCGCGGCGCCGATGCTCACGAAGGCCCAGACTGGACGGTCGGGATCGATGCTGGGGTGGTCCGCGCCCACCAGCACGCCGCCGGTGCCCGCCACGAGCCGCCCGTCGATGTCCCCGCGGAGGTCGTCGCACCGACCGAGTTAGACACAGGGGGCGGGATCGAATGACAAGAAATCGGCGGCGAAGCCCGCCCGGGAGTCGTTGGGCCGGTCCCGTGGCGGGTTGACCTCGAAGATTCACCTGGCCGCCGACACCCGCTGCCGCCCGATCTGCCGGGTCACGACCGCCGGGCACCGCCATGACTCACTGGCCTTCGAACCGGTCATGACCGGGATCCGGATTCGTCGCCGGGGCCGCGGGCGACCTCGGACCCGGCCCGCGCAGGTGCTGGGCGACAAGGCCTACTCCAGCCGTGCAATCCGCTCCCACCTGCGACGACGCCGGATCAAGGCGACCATCCCAGAGCCGGCCGACCAACGGAAGAACCGGCTGCGGCGGGGCAGCTCAGGTGGCCGACCACCCGCCTTCGACGCCGAGGAGTACAAGCGACGCAACGTCGTCGAGCGGGCGATCAACAAGCTCAAGGGCCACCGCGCGGTCGCCACCCGCTACGACAAGCGCGACTACATGTTCCGC
>NZ_JAHKRK010000536.1 GCF_019396355.1 Pseudonocardia nigra | reverse complement strand
TCCGGCTCGGACACCCCAAGATCACACCGCAGACCAGCCGATCATTCGTGATCGACACGCCACTGCCGCCAAGATCACACTGACCCCGACACGAGGTCACGCTCAAGATCGGGCTGAATGCTTACGCCCGGGCCGGTGCGGGTAGCAGCCCGCGCGCGTCTACTGTGGGCCGGTTGTCAAGTAACCCGGCCCTCGAAGGGTTCCGCAACTGGTGGCGCGCCAAGCCGGGATGGTCCCGATCGCGCTTTCCGTCTACGTCACCCGGCACAGCGGGAGTTTGTCGCAAACTTGCTGCTCGGCACACACCCGTCGTTCTGGAGCGCTTGGTGGAGCCAGTTGTTCTGGAGCGAAACCGGAGTTGTCATGGGCTCTGTGCCGGGTCGAACGGCATTGAATTGCATCGAACCGCTCCCGCCATGACCTGCGGAATCGGCGTTGCCGCAGGTCAGCGGGGCTTCTGCTGGCTACCCTGGGGGACAAGCGCTCGTCCTGAACCGCCCTCAACTGCGCCGAAGGGCGTTCTACCTGCGCGAACTGCGCCGGGGGAAGAGATCATCTTGGGTTGGACTTGACGAATGGTCAAGGGGTCGCGGACACCGCCGACGACTTCGAGGGGTTCAAATCTAGCACCGTCGTCAGCGGTCCGGCGGGTAACCCGATCTGGGCTCTCCCCAGGGCCCAGGCAAAGTCGCGATGAGCGGGTGTTGACCTGCGGCGACACGCCGGGGTAGGTACGAAGACGGGCACGGGCTCGACGTGATCATGAGGGTGTCTAAGTCCTTGATCACGTCAGGAAG
>NZ_JAHKRK010000535.1 GCF_019396355.1 Pseudonocardia nigra | reverse complement strand
ATCCAGCGCCGCCGCAAGCGAGGCACCAACCGGCTCTACGTCTACTCCTACCCCTCGGCCAAGGCCATCAAGGCCGTGACCGCCACGGTGAAGACGCGGTGCCGACAGAACACGAACCTGCCGCTCGAAGCCCTGCTGCGCCGGCTCAACCCGGTGCTGCGGGCTGGACCGCCCACTTCCGGCCCGGGGTGTCGGCCATCGCCTTCGGCTACCTGCGCGCTTTCACCTGGCGCCAGGTCATCCGATGGCTACGCCGCAAGCACCCCGGGATCACCTGGAAGGAACTCCGCCGCCGCTTCTGCGGCGACCGGTGGTGGCCCGCCGACGGCGAGGTGATCCTGTTCAACCCCGGCGCGGTGCAGACAACCCGCTACCGCTACCGGGGCACGAAGATCCCCTCACCCTGGCCGAGCACCGGATGAGCACCTCACGGACTCCAGCGGGACTTGTGGAGAGCCGGATGCGTCGACGAGGCGCACGTCCGGTTCGGAGGCGCGGCCCGGGGAAACGGACCGGTGGAAACACCGGCACCGCGCCCCGGGCCGACCCCTACCACGTCAACATCCGCCTCGAAGAGCACAAGCTGTGCCTGCTGGTGATGATCGGCGTGCGCGCCGACGGGCGCAAGGAACTCGTCGCGCTCACCGACGGCTACCGGGAGTCGACCGAGTCCTGGGCCGACCTGCTGCGCGACTGCGCGCGGCGCGGCATGTCGGCCCCGGTCCTCGCCGTTGGTGACGGCGCGCTCGGGTTCTGGGGCGCCCTACGCGAAGTATTTCCCCAGGCCAGGGAACAGCGCTGCTGGTTCCACA
>NZ_JAHKRK010000534.1 GCF_019396355.1 Pseudonocardia nigra | reverse complement strand
ACCCGCTGGCGGGCGCTGCAGCGCATCACTACCAGCCCGTCGAAAATCGGGCGGATCGTCGCAGGAGCACTCGTGCTCACCCACTTCGAACACCAACTCCGAAACCAATCTTGCTGAGATCACCTCACTGTGCGCATCTGGACAATTCCGGGAGATCTGGAAGGACGTGAAAACCTTGGGGTGAGGGGTAGTGTGCGATGACCTGCTGCTCCACCTCGGTCACATCAAGTGGCTCGGGAGACGGGGTGCACGAGGACGAACATCATGCCCAGGTCACTGCAGCGACGCAAGGGTGTCGTGTTCGCATCCGATGCGATTTCACTCAGAAGCGTTGTACGCAACAGTCGATGGGTTCTTCGCTGGTGGACGTGGCGATGGGGATCCTGCTGCGCACCTGGACCTGGGCCTGACTGTCGAGAACGCCGGACGGGGCCGAGTTGAAGGGTGTGGTGCAGGACTGAAAGGATCACTGCTGCGCTGATGGTCTTTCATCAGGGGTGAACAGCGAGGGGGCGAGTTGACGCTCGCGGTGGTGCGTTCTCTGCGGGAGCCGCGGGCGCCGGCGACGGAGGAGCAGCTCGCCGACTTCGAGCTGGATGTGCTGGCCGGGTTCGTGCTCGCGCGGCAGTCGGCGGGGCTGGCGGATAGCACGATCCGAGGCGACACCAATCATCTCGAGTCGGTGCGCAGGCAGGGCCCCGGCGTTCTTGCCGTTTGGGTCTGATGTCCGTTTTGCCCCTGGTGGTGGACTCGTTTGAGGGGCCGGTGTGAGGGGCGAGCGCGACCCCTGGTGATCTTTCAGGTGTTGAAGCCGAA
>NZ_JAHKRK010000533.1 GCF_019396355.1 Pseudonocardia nigra | reverse complement strand
TCCTAGAATCTGAGGCCACTGCCGCTCTTCCGGGGGAACCTCCGACTGGATCGTCAAGCACAGATCCACGAGCTCTTCCTGGTGCAGGCCAGTGGTATGATACAACGCGACGGTCCGTTCACGTGGGATTGTGTTGGCAAACCCATTCTCGCGTGAATCGGACCGTCACTCGCTTGTCGACACGCGCAAGTTGATCTCAGAACCGTAACGAAACGCTTCGCTGAATAACCCTCCATGTCCCGGGAGATGGCTCCGTGACATCTAGACTAGACGGCCGGAAACGACATCTAGACGGCCGGACACGCGGGGACTTCAAGTGGTTGTCATTTCGTCTGTCGTCAGGCAAGCAGTGCCCCTGCACCACACCGCGGGTGGTCGTGTTGGTACCTGCCTTCCAGGGGAGGGTTCGTGGCGGGTCGGCCAGATCATCTCTTCCTTGAGGGTGGCGAAGAAGCTCTCGGCCATCGCATTGTCGAACGCGTCGCCGATGCTGCCCATCGAGGCGACCACGCCGCTGGTGCGCAGCGTGCGGCCGAAGTCGATCGAGGTGTACTGGGCGGATTCAACTGGTCGTCGCAACACCGGCTCGGTGATGTGAATATAGCACGTCGTGGAGTGCTTCGCTGGGAGTTCGCCAGTCGAGTGTTCTGCGGGGTCGGGTGTTCAGTGCGTTAGCGACTGCAGCGAGCTCTTCGCGGCCGTGCCGGGATAGGTCTGTGCCCTTCGGGAAATACTGACGGAGGAGGCCGTTGGTGTTCTCGTTCGTTCCGCGTTGCCACGGGCTGTGCGGGTCGCAGAAATACACGGACAGCCCGGT
>NZ_JAHKRK010000532.1 GCF_019396355.1 Pseudonocardia nigra | reverse complement strand
GGTGATCGCAAACTTTAAGACCTGGCGCATCATGCACACCGACTACCGGCGGCCGCTGGCGACGTTCGACACGACGATCTCGGCGGTTATCGGACTGCACTTCTACTTGGCGGCTGAATAGGCCTCAACGTACAGAGGTCAACGGCGTCGAGCTGGAGTACGAGGTGGTCGGATCGGGCGAACCCGTGCTGCTCATCAGCCCCGTCCTCGCGGACGGGTTCCTGCCACTCCTGTCCGAACCGGTGCTGGCCGACCGCTATCAGCTGATCCGCTACCACAAGCGGGGCTGGGTGGGGAGCACTCACACCCCGCCGCCGGTGACCGTCGCGACCCACGCCGCCGACGCCGCGGCCCTCCTGGACCGTCTGGGAGTGCCGCGCGCCCACGTCGCCGGCCACTCCAGCGGCGCGGCTGTCGCCGCCCAGTTGGCACTCGATCACGCCGAGACGGTGCACACGCTCACCCTGCTGGAGCTGTCACTGCTCTCGGTGCCCAGCGGTGAGGCCTTCTTCCAGCAGGTCGGGCCGGCGTTCGAGGCGTACGGGAGCGGCGACCACGAAGGAGCGCTGGGGATCTTCATGAGCGTGGTCGGCGGCGTGGACTGGACGACGTGCCGAGCCGTGCTCGATGAGCGCCTTCCGGGCGCGGTAGCGCAGGCGGTCAAGGACGCCGACACCTTCTTCGGCGTCGAGCTGGCAGATTCAGCCAGTGGAAGCATGCGACTCGACAAGCTCGGTGAATAGCTCGGAGGGCTTCTTCCAGTTGTGAATCTTACGGGGTCGGTCGTTGATTTCGGAAGCCACCATCGCGAGATAGTCC
>NZ_JAHKRK010000531.1 GCF_019396355.1 Pseudonocardia nigra | reverse complement strand
CGCCGACCGCGCCAACATCGCCCACGCCCGACGAGACCTCCTCAACCGCGACGACGTCTTCACCGCGTACGGCATCTAACTGAATCCGACCAAACCGGACAAAGATCAACAACGCCGGGGCCCTGGCCCAGAACCCGGAGACGGCGCTACCCGCACTGTGGATGCGACAGCTGAGCTGCCGCACTGCACGCCCGAGCCCCACCGCGGCGATGTGACATCTGCCACACCTGACCCCGTTTCGCGGCGTGCGGTCAAAGATCTTGACCCCATTTCGCGGACTGGGTCAAAGCCAGGAGGACGTCGCTCCACATTCGCTCCAGTTGGGCGTCCAACGACCACAGTGGACGCACGCGCGAAGATCAGGACTCAGCCAAAACAAGATCCGCACCACGACATGTCCGCGCTGGTAGAAACGCCGACGGGCGGTGTCCCCGTCGAAGGACACCGCCCGTCGTTGCCGTCGGGACGACAGGATTTGAACCTGCGACCCCTTGACCCCCAGGACGGTCACAACAGCGCTCTGAACTGCGGAAACAGGACTTCGACTGGTCAGGCTGGTGCACCCTGAAGCCGTTCGGTTCTGTTCACCACAGGCTGGCGCGCATCCGTGCTCCAGATTCGCTCCAGACCGTCCAGCCAATTGAAGGTCCGCACCGCTACCAGTAGGTGCCAGCCGGGTGATCGAGTGGGATTAGCCTCGATCTTTCGTAACGACCGTGCTGTGATCTTGGGTCGCTTCTGTTGATCTTCTTGGTCGTGTCGCTGGGGGCGGGCGCGTGGGATCGCCGGCTCAGCGGGGTCTGCCGGTGCTCCGGTCCCTCG
>NZ_JAHKRK010000530.1 GCF_019396355.1 Pseudonocardia nigra | reverse complement strand
CGGGTCGATCTTGTGGTGAGAACTCCCTATCGGGGGACCCCACGCTCTCACCAGCACCGCGCAGATTGTCCGATATGAGCGTGTCGCGCTCACGTCGCGCTACGATCTTGCTGAGATCACCTCACTGCGCGCCGCTCATGCGGTGCTCTTCGACTTCGATGGACCGGTCTGTTCCGTGTTCGCAGGCTTCCCCGCACCGACCGTCGCGTACAGGCTGCGAATGAGTCTGGAAGAGAGGACGGGGAAGCGTTTGGACCTGACCCCGTCGCAGGCAGAAGACCCGCTGGAGGTCCTGCGCCTCGCGCCTACCCTCCTAGGACTCGACCTGGCACGTGTGGCGGACGACCTCCTCACGACGGCTGAAACGACGGCAGCCGACTCGGCCTCGCCCACCCCTGGTGGCGACAGCAGCCTCCGGGCGTCCGCGGCGACGGGACGCCGAGTGGCGATCGTGAGCAACAACTCGGGCGCAGCGGTCCTGGAGTACCTCAGGAAGTACAACCTCTTGCACCTCGTCGGTGACGCGGTCGTGGGGCGAGCATACGGAAAGCCCCACCTGATGAAACCCGATCCGCGCCCGATCGAAGCAGCACTTCGGCTGCTCGGCGTCGAACCCAACGCCGCCGTTCTCGTTGGTGATCCGGTGACCGACATCGAGGCGTCGCGTGCGGCTGGCGTGGCGTGTATCGGCTACGCCAATAAGGGGGTCTTCGAAGTTAACCGGGCTTGGCTGGTCGGAGGGCCGCTCGGATGCTCGCGCAGCGTGATCGTAGGCGTTGGTTGATGGGGTTGCGGAACCCGAAGGCATTGCGGGCTTCGAGCTTGATCA
>NZ_JAHKRK010000055.1 GCF_019396355.1 Pseudonocardia nigra | reverse complement strand
CACTTGGGCGTGCACATCCCCGGTCCGCCGTGCACATGGCCCGACATGTGCACGGCGCCCGCGCGGTGTGCACGGCCTGGATCCCGCTCTTGCTCCCGTTGAGTCCTGGAGGCCACCGTGCCGCGCTACGTCTACGACTTCCACGAAGGTAACCGCGACCAGAAGGAGCTGCTCGGCGGCAAGGGCGCGAACCTGGCCGAGATGACCAACCTCGGTCTGCCGGTGCCGCCCGGCTTCACGATCACGACCGAGGCCTGCCGCGCGTACCTCGCGCACGGTGCGGAGCCCGCCGGGCTGCGCGCCGAGGTCGACGCCCACCTGGCCGCGCTGGAACGGCGGATGGGGCGCACGCTGGGCCAGAGCGACGACCCGCTGCTGGTCAGCGTGCGGTCCGGGGCGAAGCACTCGATGCCCGGGATGATGGAGACGGTCCTCAACGTCGGACTCAACGACGTCTCCGTGGCCGGGCTCGCCGCGCAGGCGGGCGACGCGCGGTTCGCCTGGGACTCCTACCGCCGGCTGCTGCAGATGTTCGGCCGCACCGTGCTCGGCGTCGACGCCGAGCACTTCGAGCACGCCCTCGACGAGCTCATCCGGAGCCGCGGGGTGGGCGGCGACACCGAGCTGAGCGCGGCCGACCTGCAGGAGCTCGTCGCCACCTTCCAGGCGATCGTGCGCGAGCACACCGGGCGGGACTTCCCGCAGGACCCGCGCGAGCAGCTGGACCTGGCCGTCCGCGCGGTCTTCACCTCCTGGACCGCGGACCGCGCGGTGCGCTACCGGCGCCAGGAACGCATCCCGGACGACCTCGGCACGGCCGTCAACGTCGTGGCGATGGTCTTCGGCAACCTGGGCCCCGACTCGGGCACCGGGGTGGCGTTCACCCGCGACCCGGCGTCCGGGCAGTCCGGGATCTACGGCGACTACCTGCCGAACGCGCAGGGCGAGGACGTCGTCGCGGGCATCCGCAACACGCTCTCGCTGACCGAGCTCGAACGCCTGGACAAGGCCTGCTACGACGAGCTGCTGACCGTGATGAACCGGCTCGAGACGCACTACCGGGACCTGTGCGACATCGAGTTCACCATCGAGCGCGGCCGGCTGTGGATCCTGCAGACCCGCGTCGGCAAGCGCACGGCAGGCGCGGCCTTCCGCATCGCCTGCCAGCTCGTCGACGAAGGGCTGATCGACCTGCCGGAGGCGCTGCGCCGGGTCACCGGCCACCAGCTCGCGCAGCTGATGTTCCCGAAGTTCGACGAGCGGGCCGCGCGCGCCGCCGCGGCGGCCCCCGCCGACGCCGCGACCCAGCTGCTCAGCCGGGGCGTCGGGGCGAGCCCGGGCGCCGCCGTCGGGGTGGCGGTCTTCGACTCCGCCGCCGCGGTGGCCCGCGCGGCCGCGGGCCAGGACGTGATCCTGGTGCGCCGCGAGACCAGCCCCGACGACCTCGACGGCATGATCGCGGCGCGGGGCGTACTCACCAGCCGCGGCGGCAAGACCAGCCACGCCGCCGTCGTCGCCCGCGGGATGGGCACGACGTGCGTGTGCGGCGCCGAGAGCCTCGAGGTCGACGCCGTCGCCCGCACGTTGAGGACATCGGACGGCATCGTGGTCGGCGAGGGCGACGTGCTCTCGATCGACGGCACCACCGGCGAGGTCTTCACCGGCGCGATCCCGGTGGCCGCCTCCCCCGTGGTGCAGTACTTCGAGGGCACGCTCGACGCGGACGCCCCCCAGGCCGACGACCTGGTGCGGGCCGTCCACCGGCTGATCACCTTCGCCGACGCGGTGAGCGCGCTGCACGTGCGCGCCAACGCCGACACCGCCGAGGACGCCGTGCGGGCGCGCCGGTTCGGGGCCCGCGGCATCGGGCTGTGCCGCACCGAGCACATGTTCCTCGGGGAACGCCGCCGGCACATCGAGCGGCTGGTGATCGCCGAGGACGAGGCCGCCCAGCAGGAGTCGCTCGCCGCGCTGCTGCCGCTGCAGCGGGCGGACTTCGAGCAGATCCTCGCCGCGATGGACGGGCTCCCGGTCACGGTGCGGCTGCTCGACCCGCCGCTGCACGAGTTCCTCCCGGACCTCACCGAGCTGTCGGTCCGGGTGGCGGTCGCCGAGATCACCGGCGAGGTGGACGAGCCGGACCGGCGGATGCTCGAGGCCGTGCGCCGCCTGCACGAGCGCAACCCCATGCTCGGGCTGCGCGGGGTGCGGCTCGGCCTGGTGGTGCCGGGGTTGTTCGTCATGCAGATCCGGGCGATCGCCGAGGCCGCGGCCGCGCGGATCCTCGCCGGCGGCGATCCGCACGTCGAGATCATGATCCCGCTGGTCGGCAGCGTGCAGGAGCTCGAGCTGGTCCGGGCCGACGGCGAGCGGGCGATCGCCGAGGTCGCCGGCCGGTACGGCATGGCGATCGACCACCTCATCGGCACGATGGTGGAGCTGCCCCGCGCCGCCCTCGTCGCGGGCGAGCTCGCCGCGTCCGCGGAGTTCTTCTCCTTCGGCACCAACGACCTCACGCAGATGACGTGGGGCTTCAGCCGCGACGACGCCGAGGCCGCGTTCTTCTCGCTCTACCTCGAGAAGGGGATCTTCGGGGTCTCGCCGTTCGAGTCGCTCGACGTGGCCGGCGTCGGCAGGCTCGTCCGGCTGGCCGCCGCGGAGGGGCGGCAGGCGCGCCCGGGGCTCAAGCTCGGCGTGTGCGGCGAGCACGCCGCCGACCCCGACTCGGTGCACTTCTTCCACGCGGCGGGCCTGGACTACGTCTCGTGCTCGCCGTTCCGGGTGCCGGTGGCCCGGTTGGAGGCGGGCCGGGCCGCGCTGCTCGCCCCGCAGATCGAGGAGAGCGTGGACGCGGGCCTCACCCGCGCCGACGTCGAGGCCGTGGTGTGACCGGCGCGGTGGGCGTGCGCCCGGCAGGCGTGGACGTCGCGCTGCGGGCCGGGCACCCCCTCGTGTGCGGGATCCTCAACGTCACACCGGACTCCTTCTCCGACGGCGGGCGGTATCTCGACCCGGCCGTCGCGGTCGCACACGGCAGGCGCCTGGCCGCCGAGGGCGCCGACCTGATCGACGTGGGCGGCGAGTCGACCCGCCCCGGCTCCCGGCCGCCCACCGTCGACGAGGAGCTGGACCGCGTGATCCCCGTGGTCGAGGCGCTCGCGGCATGCACCGGCGTGCCGGTGTCGGCCGACACCTCCCGGCCGGAGGTGATGCGGGAGGCGGTCCGGGCCGGGGCGAGCATGATCAACGACGTGCGGGCGCTGCGGGAGCCGGGCGCGCTCGCGGCCACCGCGGAACTCGGCGTGCCGGTGTGCCTGATGCACATGCAGCACGAGCCGCGCACGATGCAGGACGCCCCGCGCTACCGCGACGTCGTCACTGAGGTGCGCGGCTTCCTGGACGACCGGCTGCGCGCGTGCGAGCGCGCCGGCCTCCCCCGGCGCCTGCTGCTGGTCGATCCCGGCTTCGGGTTCGGCAAGTCCCTGGACCACAACCTCGCGCTGCTCGCCCGGCTGCGGGACCTCACCGCGCTCGGGGTCCCGGTCATGGTCGGGCTGTCCCGGAAGTCCATGATCGGCGCGGTCACCGGCCGGGCGGTCGAGCACCGCCTGCCGGGGTCGGTCGCCGCCGCGGTACTGGCCGCCCAGAACGGGGCGAACGTCCTGCGCGTCCACGACGTCGCCGCCACCCGGGACGCCCTGGCCGTGGTTGCCGCCACCGCCGGTTTCTGACCCGGAGGCACCCTTGACCGGCTTCACCAGCTCACATACCATTTTGCCTCAGTTGATATATCAGTTCCTCGCGACTCATACGACACCTTGGGCCCTCCCATCGCTGCGGAGCACACCATGACGATCAGCGCCTTCGACCTGTTCAAGGTGGGCATCGGCCCGTCCAGCTCGCACACCGTCGGGCCGATGCGCGCCGCGCACTCGTTCGCGTCGCGGCTGGACGCGGAGGGGCTGCTCGCCCGCACCGCCGGGGTGCGCGCCGAGCTGTTCGGCTCGCTCGGGGCCACCGGTCACGGGCACGGGAGCGTGAAGGCCGTCGTCCTCGGGCTGGAGGGTGAGCAGCCCGACCTGGTGGACCCGGCGGCCGCGGAGCCCCGGGTCACCGCCGTCCGCACCGACTGTGAGCTGCTCCTGGGCGGCAAGCGGTCGATCGCGTTCTCGGTGGACGACGACGTCGTGCTGCACCGGCGCAAGCGGCTGCCGTTCCACACCAACGGCATGCTCTTCCGGGCGCTCGACGCCGACGGCGCAGAGCTGCTGACCCGCGAGTACTACTCGGTGGGCGGCGGTTTCGTCCTCGACGAGGACGACGCCGGGCGCCCGGTGCTCGTCGAGGATCCGACGCCGGTGCGCTACCCGTTCAGCAGCGGCGAGGAGCTGCTGCGGCGCACCCGGGAGACCGGCCTGCGGATCAGCGACGTCATGCTCGCCAACGAGCTGGCCTGGCGCACCGAGGAGGAGGTCCGCTCCGGGCTGCTGCACATCTGGTCGGTGATGCAGGAGTGCGTGCAGCGCGGCACGCAGGCCACGGGCGTGCTCCCGGGCGGGCTGAAGGTGCGCAGGCGCGCAGCCGCCCTGCGCGACCGGCTCGAGGCCGCGAGCGACGAGCAGGACGCGCTGCGCGCCGTGGACTGGGTCACCCTCTACGCGCTGGCCGTCAACGAGGAGAACGCCGCGGGCGGCCGCGTCGTCACCGCCCCGACGAACGGGGCCGCCGGGATCATCCCCGCCGTCCTGCACTACTACCGGCGCTTCGTCGACTCGTTCTCAGACGACGGGGTGGTCCGGTTCCTGCTCACCGCCGCGGCGGTCGGGCTGCTGTTCAAGGAGAACGCCTCGATCTCCGGTGCCGAGGTCGGCTGCCAGGGCGAGGTGGGGTCGGCGTGCTCGATGGCCGCGGCCGGGCTCGCCGAGGTGCTGGGGGCCACCCCGGAGCAGGTCGAGAACGCCGCCGAGATCGGCATCGAGCACAACCTCGGGCTCACCTGCGACCCGGTCGGCGGCCTGGTGCAGATCCCGTGCATCGAACGCAACGCGGTGGGCGCCATCAAGGCGATCACGGCGGCCCGGATGGCCGTCCGCGGCGACGGGCAGCACCACGTCACCCTCGACAAAGCGATCAAGACGATGCGCGAGACCGGGGCGGACATGAAGGACAAGTACAAGGAGACCGCCCGCGGTGGTCTCGCCCTCAAC
Source organism: Pseudonocardia nigra (assembly GCF_019396355.1). Classification (GTDB taxonomy): domain Bacteria; phylum Actinomycetota; class Actinomycetes; order Mycobacteriales; family Pseudonocardiaceae; genus Pseudonocardia; species Pseudonocardia nigra. Next base: position 32,596 of record NZ_JAHKRK010000055.1, on the reverse strand, counting down.
GTCGTCGAGTGCTGACGCAAGAAGGACTAGGAGCCACCGTGACGAGCACCTTCACCCTGACCCTGAGCTGCCCGGAGCGTCCCGGCATCGTGCACGCGGTCAGCACCTTCCTCTTCGAGCAGGGCTGCGACATCGTCGAGCACCAGCAGTTCGACGACCCGGTGCGCGGCTCGCTGTTCCTGCGCACCGCGTTCATCACGGCCGAGGAGGTCGACGCCGAGCGGCTGTCGGCCGCGTTCGAGCCGGTGGCCGACCGGTTCGGGATGACGTTCAGCCTCACCGGCGACAGCCCGCAGCGGGTGCTGGTGATGGTGTCGAAGTTCGGGCACTGCCTGAACGACCTCATCTTCCGGTGGCGGGCCGGGAGCCTCGGCGCGGAGCTCGTCGCCGTCGTCTCCAACCATGAGGACCTGCGCCCGATGGCCGAGGCCGCCGGCCTGCCCTACATCCACGTGCCGGTCACGCCCACCACCAAGCCGCAGGCCGAGCAGCGCCTGCTCGAGCTCGTCGACGAGTACCGGGCCGACCTCGTGGTGCTGGCGCGCTACATGCAGGTGCTCTCCGACGGCCTGTGTCGCACGCTGCACGGGCGCGCGATCAACATCCACCACTCGTTCCTGCCCGGCTTCAAGGGCGCGAAGCCCTACCACCAGGCGTTCGACCGTGGCGTGAAGCTCGTCGGGGCCACGGCGCACTACGTGACGCCCGACCTCGACGAGGGCCCGATCATCGAGCAGGAGGTGATCCGGATCGACCACACCTTCGACGCCCGGGCCCTCTCGACGGTCGGCCGCGACGCCGAGGCCCTCGCCCTGTCCCGCGCGGTGCGCTGGCACTGCGAGCGCCGGGTGCTGCTCAACGACCGCAGCACGGTGGTCTTCCGCTGACGCTCATGCACCCCTTCTCGGCTCGCCGTGCACACTTCGGCGGCACCGTGCACACGTCGGGGCGTATGCACGGTGGCGCCGCGGTGTGCACGGTAGCTCAGGACAGCAGGCCGGCCAGGCGCGCCAGGACCAGGGCGGCGTGGACGCCCAGGCGCGCCTCGCCCTCGCCGACGTCGGTGCCGAGCAGCTCGCGGGCGCGGCCGAGGCGGTAGTAGAGCGTGGTGCGGTGGATGTTCAGGGCCGCGGCGGCGGACTGGGCGCTGCCGCCGTGGTCGAGGTAGGTGAGGAGGGTGGCGGCGACCGAGTCGCGCCCGCCGTCGAGGAGCCGGCTCGCGCCGGGGTGCACGAGGTCGACGCCGTGGACGTCCCACGGCACGCTCGCGAACATGCGCAGGTGGCCGAGGTCGTCCCACGCCGCCATCCCCTGCCGCTCGGGTAGCCGGTCGGCGATCCGCGCCGCGTAGGACGCGTGCTCGAGGGAGCCGAGCACGTCCTGCGCCCCGATGACGGCGCTCCCGAGCCCGATCCCGCCCAGCTCGGCCCCGGAACGTGCCGCCGACGCGCGGAGCGCGCTCCCCCACCGGCGCCGGGCCGCGGCGTCGCCGACCCGGACCGGCGCCAGCGCCACCAGCCGCCCGTCCCTCGCGGCGCCCATCGGCGCGTCGGGGCCCATGGCCTGCCGGGCGTCGGCCAGCAGGAGCCGGACCGCCTCGTCGACGCGGTCGCCCCGGACGCCCGCCGTGACGGCGACGATCGCCGCGTCGGCCGGCAGCTCCCGGCGCAGCAGCAGCTGCTCCAGCACCCCGCGACGGCGCGCCAGGTCGGGGTCGAGCAGGGCCAGGAGCATCGCGGACTCCTCCGCCACCGCGTGGTCGACGACCTGCCGTCGCCGCCACAGCAGCTGCCCGAGCCGGGCCGCGGTGGCCTGGACCTCGGTCAGCTCGGCGGCGCCGACGGGGGGCTCGGCGTCGATCAGCCAGATGTGCCCGAGGAGCCAGCCGTGCTGCCGCACCGGAACCACCAGGCGCGGCAGGAGCTCCAGCCCGGGGTTGCCGTCGATGCGGACCGGTCCGGCGGCGGCGTCCAGGCGCGCCCCGGCGAAGTGGCGAATCAGTGCCGGGTCGGTGCGGCGGCTGAGCAGGGACGCGACGCGCGCCGGGTCGACGACGCCGTAGTGCGCGCTCACCGCGAGCGGGCGGAACCCCGGCTCCTCGACGCACACCGAGCGCCCGAGCCGTGCCGCGAGATCGTCGACGGCGGTCTGCACCTCGTCCATTTCGACAACCGTAGCAATGGCTCACGATGATTCGCTACAGCTGTGCGCAGCGCTTCCGCGAACCCGGCCCTTATCGTCGCGAGAACGCCGAATCCGGAGGTATTCCATGACGCTGTCCCCGTTGTCCCGTTCGGCCCTCGCCCCCACGCTCCCCGGCCACTACTACACCGATCCGGACGTCTTCGCGCTCGAACAAGAGAGGATCTTCGGACGCCAATGGGTGTACGTCGGGCGCGCGGCCGACCTCGCCCGCCCGGGGCAGTTCCTGCGGGCCGACGTCGGCACCGAGAACGTCATCGTCGTGGCCGGCGCGGACGGCCGCCTGCGCGGCTTCCTGAACGTCTGCCGGCACCGGGGCGCGACGCTCTGCGTCGAGGACGGCGGGAACGTCGGCAAGGCGCTGCGGTGCCCGTACCACGCCTGGACGTACCGACTGGACGGCTCGCTGGTCACCACCCCGAACTGGCGGGCGATCGAGCACATCGACCGCGCGGAGTACTCGCTGCACCCGGTCGCGGTCGACGTGTGGGAGGGCCTGGTGTGGGTGAACCTGTCGCCCGATCCGGCGCCGTTGACCGACCAGGTCCGGCCGCAGATCGAATACCGCCTGGGCGACTACGAACAGTTCGCCCGGTACGATCTCGGCGAGCTCGCCGTGGGCGGGCGGAAGGAGTACGTCTGCGCGGCGAACTGGAAGCTGATCTTCGAGAACTTCCAGGAGTGCTACCACTGCGGCACCATTCACCCGGAACTGTGCGACACCATTCCCCGGTTCGCCGACCCGGCCACGTTCACCCAGGGCTACGACGCGGGCGGATACGAGTTCGCGGACGACCACCCGGGCTTCACGCTCTCCGGTTCGGTGAGCATTCCCCGCCTTCCCCGGCTGACCGACGACGACGACCGCCGCTACTTCGGAATGGTCGTCCGGCCCAACGCGTTCCTCTCGCTCACGCCCGACCACGTCATCGTCCACCGGTTCGTCCCGACCGCCCCCGACCGCACCACGGTCGTCTGCGAGTGGCTCTTCCACCCCGACGTCCTGGCGGCGGGCATCGACGTCACCGACTCCGTCGAACTGTTCCATCGCGTGAACGAGCAGGACCTGGGCGCCTGCGAGATCACCCAGCCGAACATGACCTCCCGGGCCTACCGGGACGGCGGCGTGCTCGTGCCGGCCGAGGAGGTCCTGATCACCCGGTTCCGGGAGTGGGTCCTCGCGTCGCTGGAGCAGGCGTGACCAGGGCACGGATCGCGGCGCTCGCCACGGCGGCCCTCGCCACCGTGGCGCTGACCGGCGCCTGCAGCGGCACGGAGTCGGCCGGCTTCGGACGCGCGGCCGAAGGCGACCATGTCGCCCGGTTCGTCCAGCAGCCCTGGGGGGATCTGCTCGTCGAGACGGAGATCGCCCGGCAGGTGCTGACGACGCTCGGGTACGCCACGAGTGTGCAGGAGGTCGCCGTTCCGCTGGCCGCACAAGCCCTGGCCACCGGACAGGCCGACATCTATCTCGGGAACTGGTGGCCGAGCCAGCAGGACGTCTACACGCCGTACCTGGACGCCGGAACGGTGGAGGTCGCCGGAACGGTGCTGGAGGGCACGCAGTTCTCCCCCGCGGTTCCCACCTCTGTCGCCGAGAGCCTGGGAATCACATCGTTCGCGGATCTCGACGAGCACGCCGACGCCTTCGGCCGGAAGATCTACGGAATCGAGCCGGGCACCCCCGGAAACGAGACGATCAACAAGGCGATCGAGCAGGACGCCTACGGACTCGGGGACTGGGAACTGGTGGTGAGCAGCACCGAGGGAATGCTCGCCGAAGTGTCCCGGCGAGTGGCGCGCGACGAGCCCGTCGTGTTCCTGGCCTGGAGCCCGCATTGGATGACCACGGAGTTCGACCTGCATTTCCTCGAGGACCCCGAGGAGGTGTGGCCGGGCGCCGGGCAGGTCCGGTCCGTGACGCGCTCGGAGCTCGCGGAGACCGACGCGAACCTGGCGCGCTTCATTGCGCAGATCAGGTTCGACACGACGAGCGCGTCCGACTTCATCCGGGCCATCGACAAGGACCGGAAGCCGGCCGAGGCGGTGGCCCTCGAGTGGATGCGCGCGCACCCGGACCGCCTCGAGGAGTGGCTCGAGGGCGTCACCTCGGTGAGCGGGGAACCGGCGGCCGATGTCGTCCTGGCCCGGGTCGGCGGCTGACCCCATGCCGGCCCCGGCCGGGCGTCCGGGCCCGGCACGGGGCGCTCCCATAGAGTGGGTCTATCGGCCGGATCGAAAACCGGTCTCGCCCCGGCCGCAGGCGTCGTTGACCGGGTCGCGAGAAGCGTGTGATCCTACACTTCTCCGGTCGAGGACCAGGAATTTTCGCTTCCCAGCGTCCTCGGCATTTCATCCGTCAATCCGGACGAACTCCCGTTGCATCAGTCGTCGAGGAGAGGGAATCACCGTGGACAGCTTCACAGCGGGCCGGCACATCCTGCCGGAGCCGGAGCGGGCGCAGAACGTGGTGACGGCCATCGGCATCGACGATCAGACGGCCGCGTTCGAGCCGGTGCGCCCCATCCAGCCGCCGGCGGATGCGCCCAACGTCGTGATCGTGCTGATGGACGACCTCGGCTTCGGCACCTCGAGCTCGTTCGGCGGCCCGTGCCGGATGCCCGCCGCCGAGCGGCTGGCCGACGACGGCCTGCGCTACACCCGCTTCCACGTGACCGCGCTCTGCTCGCCGACCCGGCAGGCCATGCTGACCGGACGCAACCACCACTCGGTGGGCATGGGCGGCACCACCGAGATGGCCACGTCCGCGCCCGGCTACAACGGGTTCCGGCCGCGCAGCGCGGCGACGATCGCGCAGATCCTGCAGGGCAACGGCTACAGCACCGCCGCGTTCGGGAAGTGGCACCAGACCCCGCCGCGGGAGATCAGCGCGGTGGGCCCGTTCGAGCGCTGGCCCACCGGGGAGGGCTTCGACACCTTCTACGGGTTCATGGGCGCGGAGATGAACCACTGGTACCCGCTGCTGTACCAGGGCACCACGCCCGTCGAGCCGGAGAAGCGGCCCGAGGACGGCTACCACCTGTCCGAGGACCTGGTGGACCACGCCATCGACTGGGTGCGCACGCAGCGGACGCTGACCCCGGACCGCCCGTTCTTCACCTACCTCGCGTTCGGGGCCTCGCACGCCCCGCTGCACGTCGCGCCGGAGTGGCAGCAGAAGTACCGGGGCAGCTTCGACCACGGCTGGGACCGTCAGCGCGAGCTCACCCTCGCGCGGCAGAAGGAGCTCGGCGTCGTCCCGGACGACGCGGAGCTCGCCCCGTGGGCCGAGGGGGTGCCGCACTGGGACGAGCTCAGCGAGAACCAGCGCGCGCTCGCCGTCCGGTTCATGGAGACCTTCGCCGGGTTCACCGAGCACGCCGACGCCCAGGTCGCCCGGTTCGTCGCCGCGCTCGAGGAGCTCGGCGAGCTGGACAACACGCTGTTCATCTATCTGCTCGGCGACAACGGCGCGTCCGGTGAGGGCGGCATCGAGGGCACGGTGGTGGAGCACCGGCTCGGCCACGGCATCGTCGACGATCCGGACGAGATGATCGCCGAGATCGACGCCATCGGCGACCCGAGCACCTATCCGATCGCGCCGGCCGGCTGGGCGCTCGCGCTCAACACGCCCTACCAGTGGACCAAGCAGGTGGCCTCGCACTTCGGCGGCACCCGGGACGGGCTGATCGTGCACTGGCCGCAGGGGATCGCCGAGCGCGGCGGGCTGCGCCACCAGTTCCACCACGTCATCGACGTGCTGCCCACGGTGCTCGAGTGCGCCGGCATCCCGGAGCCGACGAGCGTCAACGGGGTGTCCCAGCAGCCGGTCGAGGGCACCAGCATGCGCTACACCTTCGCGGACGCTGCGGCCCGCGACCGGCGCCGCACCCAGTACTTCGAGATGTGCGGCAACCGAGGCATCTACCACGAGGGGTGGATGGCCGTCACCCGGCACGGCACGCCGTGGGAGATGATCCCGACGGCCGGCAAGCGGTTCTCCGACGACGTCTGGGAGCTCTACGACCTGGACACCGACTGGAGCCAGGCGCGCGACCTCGCATCCGAGCACCCCGACCGGCTGCGGGCGCTGCAGGAGCTGTTCCTGGTCGAAGCGGCCAAGCACCAGGTCTTCCCCCTGGACAACCGGGTCACCGAGCGCGAGAACCCCACGCTGGCCGGACGCGTGGACCTGCTCGGCGCGCGGAAGTCGGTGACCTACCGCGGCGGGATGCGCCGTTTCACCGAGGAGACCACGCCGAACGTGAAGAACCGGTCGCACAGCATCGTCGCCGACGTCGAGACCGCCGAGACCGACACCGAGGGTGTGATCATCTCCCAGGGCGGCCGGTTCGGTGGGTGGTCGCTGTACTGCGCCGGCGGCTACGCCTACTACGCCTACAACTTCTTCGGGATGCAGCTCTACCGGATGCACACCCGCGCGCCGATCCCGCCGGGCCGGCACGAGATCCGCATGGACTTCCACTACGACGGCGGCGGCGTCGGCAAGGGCGGCACGGTCGTGCTCACCGTCGACGGCGAGAAGCAGGCGGAGGGGCGCGTCGAGCAGACGATCCCCTACTACTTCTCCTTCGACGAGACGCTCGACGTGGGTGTGGACCTGGGCACGCCGGTCATCGACGACTACCCGGAGGTCGACAACGCGTTCAGCGGCGTGATCCACACGGTGCGGATCGACCTCGGCGAGGAGGGCTCGGCCGAGGGTGACGGCGGCCTGCACCGGCGGGTCATGACGTCGCAGTGATCGGGCGGGTCCGGCCGGAGTCCCCGGCCGGACCCGCGCTGGGAGAATGGTGCCGTGTCCTCCGAGTGCTGTCCTGCCACCCGGCAGTCCGCCGGTGTCGTCCCGGGTGCCGCCGCCGCCGACCTGCCGGTGGGCCGCGCCGTCCGGGGCACCGGCCGGCGTCCCACGCTGAGCTCGCTGGTGGCGCTGCCCGGCGGCCGGTTCCGCATGGGCAGCGAGGACGCGGACATCAACGCAGAGGACGGGGAGGCACCGATCCGCGAGGTCGAGGTCGCGCCCTTCCGGATCGACCCGATGGCCGTCACGAACGCAAGGTTCGCGGCGTTCGTCAAGGACACCGGCTACGTCACCGAGGCCGAGCGCTTCGGCTGGTCGTTCGTGTTCCACCTGCTGATCCCGCCCGCCCTCGCCCGCACGATCACGCAGGCCGCCGCGGCCACCCCGTGGTGGCTGCCGGTGCCGGGGGCGTACTGGCGGGCGCCGGAGGGGCCCGGCTCGGACGTCGGCGCGCGGCGCAACCACCCGGTGGTGCACGTCTCCTGGAACGACGCGACGGCGTACTGCGCGTGGGCCGGCGCGCGGCTGCCCACGGAGGCGGAGTGGGAGTACGCCGCCCGCGGCGGCCTCGAGCAGGCCCGCTACCCGTGGGGCGACGAGCTCACCCCGGGCGGGCGGCACCGGTGCAACATCTGGCAGGGCCGGTTCCCCGACGTGAACACCCACGACGACGGCTACCTGGGCACGGCGCCGGTGAACACCTACGCGCCCAACGGCTACGGGCTCCACAACATGTCCGGCAACGTCTGGGAGTGGACCGCCGACACCTTCCACGGCCCGTCGGACGAGGAGCAGCAGCCCCGCGCGATGCGCGGCGGCTCCTACCTCTGCCATGCCTCGTACTGCAACCGGTACCGGGTCGCCGCGCGCACGTCGAACACCCCCGACAGCTCCGCGGGCAACATCGGGTTCCGGATCGTCGCCGACGCTGTGCAGTCGTGACCATGTGAGCCGCGCATGACGGCCGCTCGGAGGTCCTGCCTCCGGCCGTCGGCGCCCGCCTCACGCGCCACCCGGTGCGATCACACCGAACCGGCGGCCCACCCGGCGGCCGCACTCTTCCGCTCCCGTGCTTGGAGGATCCTCCACACGAAGCACCGTTCGGGTTCGACGCTTTGTCGGCGCAAGCGGTGGATGCCCCCTGGGACACCGTGCTGCGATTGCCCTTCCCCACCCCGTCCGCCGCGTCCGTCCGCTGCCGGACACGGAGCGCGGTGCTCGGAGTGGAGAGGAGGACGAGAACCGCCTCCGCGTCAACGCGACGTTCGGAGGCCGAACCCTCAGGAGGACGTCCATGAACTCCGTCCCACGCTCACCGGAATGCGACGACGTCTCGCGCTCGACCGGCCTGAGCAGGCGGGGCCTGCTCGCTGCGGGCGCCACCGCTGCCGCGGCGTTGGCGCTGCCGGCGGCCACCGCCTGCGCTCGGCCGCCATCCCCGTCGGCGGCCGGCACGGATCGCGCTGTCACGACCCCGCCGCCCGCGATGTCGGTCCATCTGATCGGTACCGGCGGTCCGGAGATGTCGACCGGCCGCCAGGGCATGTCCACCCTGGTGGACGCCGGTGGTCAGCGGCTGCTGTTCGACGTCGGCCGGGGAGCGACGCAGAACCTCTACGAGTCCCGGATCAACCCGAAGGACGTCACGCAGATCTTCCTGACGCACCTGCACAACGACCACTACGAAGGCCTGCCGACCCTTTGGCTGAACCCGTGGTTCCTCCTTGGCAGGACGGAGAACCTCCAGCTCTGGGGGCCGCACGGCACTGCGGACATGGTGGCCGGCATGCGCATGATGTACGCCCACGACCTCGACCATCGAGCCAACGACACGCTGCGGGTCCAGTACCTCGACATCGACGTCACCCAGATCGAACCCGGCGTCGTCTACGAGCGCGCGGGTGTCGTCGTCACCGCCTTCCCGGTCGAACACCGAGACGGCAACCCCGCATTCGGGTACCGGGTCGACCACGCGGGCAGGTCCGTACTGCTGTCCGGCGACACGATCTACCACGAGAACGTCGTCGAACACGGTCGAGGCGTCGACGTACTGATCCACAACGTCCTCGCCTTCAGCGACGAGCTCACGGCGTCGGGCAGGTGGGAGTTCCTGGAGGAGAAGCTCGCCACGCCCGAGCAGGCGGCCGCCGTGTTCCTGGAGGCGAACCCCCGGGTCGCCGTGTACTCCCACATCGCCAAGAAGGGGCTGCACGGGGAAGCCGGCGACCGGCGCATCCTCGAGCGCACTCGCGCAGCGGGCTACGACGGCGAGCTGCACATGGGCGTCGACCGGATGACCATCGAGGTGGACGACCGGATCACCGTCGCGCCGCCGGCCTCCACCCACGGGCTTCCTGAGCTGGACAGCGGGGACGTCGAGCTCGACCACGGCTGATCCGGCCGCCAGAACCGACGAGGGGCGTGGCCGGCCGGATCGAGCGGAGCTCTTGCGCCGAAGATAAGCCGGACTTATATTTTGGTGCAGGAACCCACCCCCAACCGGACGGAGCGCGACGAGCATGACCGTCACCGACACCCCCGCCATTCCCGGCACCCGACCCCATCGCGCACTCACGCGCGAGGTCCTCCGGCGCTGCTGGCACCCGGTGGCCTTCGCTGACCAGGTGACCGACCGGCCCAGCAGCCTTCAGCTGCTCGGCGAGCACCTGATGCTCCGCCGCGTCGCCGACGGCGTGACCGTGACCCAGCGGTACTGCCCGCACCGCAACGCCGATCTGTGCGACGGTGTGACCGACGGCGGAAATATCACCTGTGCTTATCACGGTTGGACGTTCGACGGCGCCGGCCGGTGCGTCGACATCCCGACGGAGGGCCCCGGCGCGCCGATCTCGCCGAAGGCTCACCTGCGCAGCTACCGCTGCGAGGTCCGCCACAACCTCGTCTGGGTGCTGCTGGACGACGATCCGCTGTCCGAGATCCCCGACTGGCCCGAGGCCGATGATCCCGACTACCGCTTCTACCACGCCGACCCGGTCCCGATCGACACCTCGGCCGGCCGGCTGCTGGAGAACTTCCTCGACGTGTCGCACTTCCCGTTCGTGCACACCGACACGTTCGGCGACACCACCATGCCGAAGGCCACTCCGTTCGAAGTCCATCGGGACGACGCCGGATTGACGTTCCACTACAGCTACCTGGCGGCCAACCCGGACACGTCGTCCGTGGCCGGCGCGGCCCACGTCCAGCGCGAGATGCTCTACCAGCTGGAGCCGCCCTTCAGCGGACGCCTGGTCATCGAGTACGACCAGGGGCGGCACGTCATCATGCTGGCCATCCGGCCGGTGACCGAGACCAGCAGTGAAGTTCTCTTCTCCTTCGCCCGCAACTTCGACCACCATCGGCGGGTGGAGGAGCTCATCGCGTGGGATCTCGCGATCTTCGAGGAGGACCGGACCATCCTCGAGCACCAGCACCCCAAGGAGCTGCCGCTGGACGTCGAGAACTCGATGCATGTGCGTTCCGACCGCGGCACCGTGCAGTACCGGCTGGCGCTACGCACGCTGATCGAGCGTCATCACGCGGCCCCGGGCCTGTAACTCGGCGCCTCGGGCACAATCACGGGTCCGACCCTTGGCGGCTGACGACGGTGAGGCACGTGGACGAGCTCAGCCAGGAACACCGGATGGCGATCGGCCGCGCCGTCCGCCAGGCCCGCCGGGCAGCCGGGCTCACGATGCGCCGGCTCGCCGAACGGTCCGGGGTCTCCCAACCCTTCCTGAGCATGGTCGAGAACGGCCGCAACACCCCGAGCATCTCGGTGCTCTACCGGCTCGCCGCCGCCCTGGACGTCACCCCTCAGACGCTGCTCGGTGAGCCGGACGAGCTCCGCGCCACCGTCGTCCGGAAAGACGAGGCCCGGGTCTTCCGGGTCGGCGGGGAGGACGACCCCGACTCGGCCCTGGCCCGGTTCGTCGGCGGGACCCGTCGCCGGTTCGAGGCCTACGACTTCTTCGACGTCGCGCCCCACCAGGACCTGGGCGGCGAGTTCACCCACGAGGGCCACGCGTTCCTCATCGTGATCCACGGATCGCTGCGCATCACCTTCGGCGACGAGAGCGTCGATCTGTTCGAGAGCGACTGCATCCACTACCAAGGCACCCGCCCGCACCGCTGGGACGTCCTCGGTGAGCAGAACGCCCGCGTCCTGCTCGTCATCGATCGAGCAGGCGACGAGGAAGGCCACGGGTCACGCGACGGCGGACCCACGCATCCCGCGGCGCGCTGAACGCCCACCACCACTGTTCTCCGGCCGGGGCCGAGCCCTGGCCCGACCTGGCGCGCCCGCTGACCGCGGGACCGGCGCCACTGGATCGGAGCTACCGCAATGTCCTACACCGTCAACATCGAGAAGGAGCTGTGCTGCGGATCCGGGCTGTGCGCCGCCATGGCCGACACGGGGTTCGCACTCGACGCCCAGGGCGTCGCCGAGGTCCTCCCGACGGCATCGGAGCTGCCCGACGACACCCTGCTCGACATCGCGAGCAGCTGCCCCACCCTGGCCATCCGGCTCGTCGACGGCGATCGCGAGATCGACGTCTTCGGCTGAACGCCACCCGAGAGCCGGAGGAACGAGATGCACCTGAAGCGAATCGTCGTCGTCGGTACCGGCCTCGCGGGGCTGCGCGCGACCGAGGCCCTGCGCCGCGAGGGTTACCAGGGAGCCCTCTACCTGATCGGCGACGAGAAGGACCTGCCCTACGATCGGCCCCCGCTGTCCAAGCAGGTACTCACGGGCGCAATGGCTCCGGAGAAGGCAACCTTCCGATCCCGTGACCATTTCGACGAGCTCGGCGTCGAGCTGCGGCTCGGGCAGCGCGCGACCGGGCTCGACCTGCAGCGGCAGGTGATCCGGACCGACGAGGAGGCCATCCCGTACGACGGCCTGATCATCGCCACCGGGGCGTCGGCGCAGCAGCTGCCTGCCGCGACCGGCCGGGAGGGCGTCCACGTGGTCCGCACGCTGGACGACGCCGTGGCGCTGCGGAACGCGCTGACCCGCCGGCCCCGCGTGGTCGTCGTCGGGGCCGGGTTCATCGGTGCCGAGGTGGCCTCGAGCGCCCGCGCCCTGGGCCTGGACACGACCGTCGTCGAGGCGCGGCCGACACCGCTGGCCCGCGCGGTCGGTGAGCGGATGGGCCGGGCGTGCGCCCGGCTGCACCGCGACCACGGCACGCGGTTGATCTGCGGTGCGCGGGTCAGCGAGGTGGTCGGTCACCGACGGGTCGAGGGGGTACGCGTCACCGACGGCCGCCTGTTGCCCGCCGACGTGCTCGTCGTCGGCATCGGGGCCGCGCCCGACACCGACTGGTTGCGGGGCAGTGGGGTCCCGACCGGGAACGGCGTTCTCTGCGACTCGACCCTCAACGCCGGGCACCCGGCGGTCTACGCCGCAGGCGACGTCGCGTCCTGGCCCAACCTGTTGTTCGGCGAACGGATGCGCTGCGAGCAGTGGACCAATGCGGCCGACCAGGGCGTGCACGTGGCCCGCAACCTGCTCGCGAACCGGTCCCACGCCTCCTCCTTCACCGGTGCCAACTACTTCTGGTCCGATCAGTACGGGGTCCGGATCCAGTTCGTCGGCACACCGCACGCCGAGCAGGTCGACATCGTCGACGGGAACGAGGACGAGGCGCGCTTCGTCGCCTACTACCGCGCCCAGAGCCGGATCGTCGGCGCCCTGGCAGTCAACTCGCCCCGCCGGTTCTTCGAGGCCCGACGGCTGGTGGAACAGCAGATTCCGTGGGACCAGGCCGTTCGGGCGGCGCGCACTGCCTGACCCCGAGCGCACCCCCGCCCCGACCGACAACCGCCGCGGAGATGGTGGGAGGAATCGCTGGACACGCACCTCCAGGCGCAGAACGCATTCCCCACCTTCGTGCACATCGGGGCCGGCGGACCGCGGAGGTCAGCCGGCTACCGCTGCCAGAATCTCACCCAGGGCGCGCTCGGCCAGGGCACGCATCTCGTCGTCGGTGCGGTCCTGGATCGGGTGCGGCACGTGCACGGCGGGTACCGCGGCGTAGCCGAGCGCCCGCGCCTGCGCGGCACCACCCTCGACGAACTCGCTGGACGCGACGTAGACGGTCACCACACCCTGGCCTTCGAGGGCAACGAGGTCGTGCACACTGCACGACGTGCACGAGCCTCAATCGGCGAGCGCCTCGATGACCACGTCGCACTCGGCGGCGATCTCCCGCCGCAGGTCCGGCGGCATCGGCTTGGTGTAGGTCGGTTTCGCGTACCGGCGCACCGTCAGCCCGCGCTCGGCGAGCAGCTCCTGAAGGCGGTCCAGGAAGACGTCGCCGCGCGGTTTGGAGATGTCGAGCAGCCCCACCCGGGCGCCGTCGAGCGACGCCGGGCGCGGCAGCGGCGCCCGCTCGGGGGGCGCCTGCTCGTGCGTCGGGTCCAGCAGGGTCACAGCCATCGGTCGACCTCCCTCGTCACGGGCTGGCTGCCGCCGGGGCCACCGGCCCAGCCGCCGATCACCGTCGAGAACTTCCCGGCACCGCCGCCGGCGTGCACCACCAGCAGCCCGCCGGGTCGGAACTTGGGCACCCTGCCGCGAGCCTTGCCGGCCGGGATCCCCTCCTCGATGCCGCCCGCGCCGCGCTCGAGCTCGCCGGCGTCGAGCAGCAGCGCGTCGGCGAGCTCGGCCTCGAACCGCGCCCGGTCCCAGCCGGCGGCGGCGAACACGTGGGCGTGCTCGGGGCAGACGACCAGCGCTGCGTCGAACGCCATCGGCACCTTCGGGTGGTAGACACCGCGCAGGCCGGCGGCCAGCGAGCGCACCAGCGACTCGGGTGTGCGCGAGATCTGGTCGGCGATGTGCCGCGGGCCCTCGGCGGCGAACACCGTGACCGCCGAGGTGCCGGGCGCCAGCCCGCGGGCCACCGACAGCGGCTCCCACGGCGAGCCCGCCTCGTCCTCGGCGAAGCAGAACCCGACCTTGCCGGGATGTCCCAGCGCGGCGCGGTCGACCTCGCCGGGCCGGCCGCCGCCGACGTTGCGGATCACCAGCTGCAGCGCCCGGCCGATGGTCGAGTTCGCCCGGTTGCCCTGGCCGAGCGCGTTGCCGCGGGCGTTCATCCCAATCTCCCGTGCGACCGGCCCGTTGACGACGATCGCGGGGCCGGCGGCATAGGTCGTAGCGAGCAGGCCGTGCGCGTTGAACTCCTCGGTGCACGCGGCCTCGACCGCGGCGAGCACGACGGGCAGGTACTCCGGGCGGCAGCCGGCGAGCACCGCGTTCACCGCCACCTTCTCGACGGTGGCCTCGGCGAGGTTCGGCGGGACGACGGCGACCACCTCGTCGGGGGCGTGCGACGTGCCCTCCAGCATCCGCAGGCCCCGCGCCGGCGTCGGCGGAACCACCGGCAGCCCGTCCGACCAGCCGCGGTCGTACGCGGCCTCGATCTCGTCCTCGAGCGCGAGCTCGATCCGCCGCGAGCGCAGGGCGTCCCCGCGGGTGCGTACGAGCAGCTCGTCGGCCAGCTCGGGATCCGCGGTGCGGGAGCCGCAGCCCGGCCGGTGGTCGGGCAGCCCCTCCCCCAGCCCGGCCACGCCGGACAGCTCCTCCCACGCGGACCGCAGCCAGCCCTCGGTGCGGCCGACTTCGCTCCCGTCGGCGAACCGCAGCAGGGTGGGCACCGTCCTGATGTCCAGCGCGAGGCTCACGTCCAGCGCGGTGTCGTCGCGGACCCCCGCGACCGACGCGGGGAACGCGGGATCGTCCTGCGAGTACACCCTCACCCCGTCGAGCCGGCCGAGCACGGGCTCGACCAGCCGGCAGGTGGGGCAGTCCTGCTTCACGACGGCGACGAGGCCGTCGCGTGGGAGGTCGGTCGCGGGCCGCACGACCGCAGACTAACCCGCGGCCGGCCGGGAGGCCCACCACGACGGCGGACAGCGCGTTGCCGCCTGCGCGCTGTGCACGTGAGCGACGTGCCACTGGGCGTGCTCGTGGCCGACAGCCATCCCCTCGCGGGGGTTCCGGCCGTGTCCTGGGGCGATCTGGACGGGCAGGACCTGCTCTGGTTCGACCGCGAGCTGGCGCCCGGTTACCACGACGCCGTGCCCGCGGCGTGCCGCGCGGCCGGCTGGCGGCCGGGCAGGCTGCGGAAGGGCCCGCCGCGGCACGGGCTGCTGGTCGCGGAACTTCGGCACGGCGGGGCCGTCGTGGCGCTGCGGCCGCACTGGGACCGGCGCGACGGCGACGGGCTCAGCTGGGTGCCGCTCGCCGCGGATCCACCCCGGCTGCGCCACGCGCTCGTGTGGGATCCATCGCACGACCGGTCCGACCTGCTCGCCGCGATGGCCGCCGACCTGCGGATGGGCGGGGCCGCGCTGCTCGCAACGGGCGGCGTCGGCTTCGCCCGGCGTCGGCTGCCTCACGACGGCTGACCCGCCGGGACCGACACGAGAGCTGACCGGCTCGCACACACGTCCGGGGCCCGGCACACACGGACGGCCATGTGTGCGGGGACCGGGAGGGTCTGTGCGAGCCACGTCAGGGCCGGGCGCGCAAGGCGTCAGGGGACGGCGGCGAGCAACCGCTCGACGGTGGGGTCGTCCAGGGACTCCTGAATGCAGCGCCACAGCTCCAGGTTCGCGCTCGCCCAGCGCGAGTAGGTGGCGGCCGCGCTCGCGTTGTAGAAGTAGAAGCCCTCGTCGTGCACGGGGTGCTGCTCTCCGATGATCTTGTCGGCGAGTTCGCGCAGCGTGACGCCGTTCTCGGCGAGGTACTTGTGCGCCAGCACCACCGGCGTGACCGGCAGCGCCTTGAACAGGGTGTCGGCGTCGCTCAGCGCCTGGGCCTCGAGGGAGATGTGTTGGTGGCGCGTGCACATCTCGGCCTCGGCGATGATCCCTTCGATCCGCGTGGCGACGGCCGCGGCGATGCCGGCGTCGTCGAGGATCGCCCGGCGCAGGTTGCCACCGTCCTCGGCCCGCGAGTTGCGTCGCACCAGGTAGTTCACGTCGTGGACGAGCGCCGCCACCTCCACCACGCCCACGTCGGCGCCGTTCACCTCGGCGAACTCCACGGCCTTCGACCGGACGAAGCTGACGTGATGCCAGCCGTGGAACGGCAGACGCGCCGCGAACCGCACGCAGAGCTGCCGGACACGTCGTTCGACAGTGTCGACCGAAACGATCGGGACGGCATGCATCGCACCCTCCAGCCCTGCCGACGAACTGGCTGGTGGATCCTAGACCGTCGCACTACACGGTGTCTCCGGGCGCCTCCCTGCCTCACATGGTCCGGACGAACTCGGCGAGCCGCTCCTCGACGGGAACGTGCCGGTGGCCGGTGTGCGTCGCGGGATCGTAGGACAGGCTCCACGGCGCGATCTGACGGGATTTCACCAGGAATGTCAGCGTTCCGTCGGCCGCCCGCGGGATGCGGTGGAAATCGCCGGTGAGCAGGTAGCCGGAATCGCCCGTCGTGCATGTGGAGCTGCGGACCAGTTCCGTGGCCGAGATGAGCCCGGTGACCGGATCCGTGACGACGTGGTGGCGCTCGTGCAGGTAGTCGCCGCGCAGCAAGGTGGTGCAGAAATGGTACCGATGGTTGTGCACGGAGTCGGCGTACCCCGGCCGCCAGTCCCGCTGCGGTTTGTACTCGTGCAGCCAGAACGAGAAGGGTTCACCGGTGCGGTCGCGGACGCACCAGGCGAAGTGCGTGGTCGTCTCCCGGGACCGGTTGCCCAGGTCGGCGGTGTCGCTACCCTGCAGTCGCCGCAGGTGATCGCGCAGCTTCTCCCGCAGATCCGGCTGCTCCGCCCAGGTGCGGAAGGCGGGAAAGAGGGCAGGCCACCGGTGCGGACATGCGACACGCACCCCGGCCAACTCCTCCGCCAGCTCGTCCATGACCTCATCGGTCGACACAGGTCTCAGCTCCCCAGCTCGGCCAGCGTGCAGAACTCGTGACGAAAGCGGCGGAACTTCTCCTCCAGCTCGGTGAACTGTCTCGCCGACAGCCGCGATCCGGTGACGTTCTCGAACTGGAGCAGGAAGTCGCGGCGCGAGGTGTCAGGGGCCAGCAGGACGTGACGGGCCTGCCGGGAATTGCCGATCCGGCCGAACTCGGCACGTTCCATGTTGTAGATGAAGGAGCCCTCGGAGAACCGCAGCGTGCGGGGATACAGGCTACCCGTGGCGCCCGCGTCACTGTAGAGCGTGACCCACACGCTGTCGTCGAACATCTCGATCCGGTCCAGCGGCGGATCGGCGATCATGGTGATGTCGATCCGGCTGCAGTGGCTGCGCGCCAGGTAGAGCCCGACCAGCCCGATGTAGATCTCGTCGTGCAGCTCGGCCTGGATCGTCTCGCTGTCGGCGTCGACCCCGTCGTGCCGGATCAGATAGCGGGCCCGGCCACCGATCGCCGATCGCTCCGTCGGGTCGGCCACCACCGCTCGGAGCTCCCGTTCCCCGCGGGACAGCAGCAGGCGCGCCGCGGCGTGGCGCGCGGAGAACCCGCGGAAGAAGTACTGCCTGCTGCCCTGTAGGTCCTGCATCAGCAGTTGGTTGAACGCCGGGTCGGGGACGTCGCTCGGCTGGAAGACGTGGGTGGGGAAGAATTCGCGGTTGAGCGAGCGGTACTCGGCGCTCAACTCCTGCAGCGCACGCCGGTTCTCCTCGATGAGCGGGGTGACCATCGCGCGCTGAGCGGCGGTGGCGGTGATCACCGTCTGCCCGAACCCCACGACCGCGGCGATCAGCGTCCCGGTGCCGAGCGCGACGACGAGGTTCTTCGGCGTGCCGCCCGGCATAACGGTCGATACGGCGAGTGACGACCCCGCGACCACGACGAGGACGAGGAGCAGAAGTCCAGTCCGGGTCCAGAACATCTCCTTGATCAGGTTGTCACCCCGTGCCACCTCGGCGTTCACCGGCCGCCCCCCTTCATCGGTGGCTGCACGGACAAGTGCGCTCCGTATTCGCTCGATTGCGATCTGTCAAACTACTCGCGGCCCCGATCGCGGGAAAATCGGGAATCCGGGTGACCGGCTGCTTACGTATCGTGCCCGGACGCGGTCAGGCCATGCGCGCCGGGCCCGCTCGTCCGGCGATCACCGGTTCGGCGGCGGCCAGGGCATGAACACCGGCATCCAGGACGCCGTCAACCTGGCCTGGAAGCTCGCCTTGGTGTGCCACGGGCGGGCGGACGCCGAGCTGCTCGACACCTACGAGGCCGAACGGCGGCCGGTCGCCCAGGACGTGGTCCGTGCCCACCGGCTCACCACGCTCGCCACCCTGCACGGCCGGGCCCGCCGCACCGTCCGCAACGCCCTGCTCGGCGTGGTCGGGCGCCTGCCCGTGGTGCGGCGCACGATGGCGCAGACCCTGTCCGAGCTCGCGGTCACCTACGCCACCGGGCGGGGCCGCCCGGGAACCCGCGCCGGCGACCGGGCCACCGTCGACGCCCCTGCTCTTCCGCCCGGGCCGCCGGCCTACCTCGGCGACACACGCCGCGGGTAGGCCGCACACAGCGCCGGCCATGTGTGCCGCCGACCGGCGGTGTGTGCCGTCCCGCTCCCGGGAGCACCGTGACGGCGTGGTCCCGACGGACGAGCCGGCGGACCAGGGGTCACGGTGCCGACCTCGACGAGATCCACCCACTCAGCACCTCGGCGGTGTGCCGGGGTTGATCCTCGGCCGTGTAGGTGTAGGAGTCGGCGATGGTGCGAAGGTCGGCTCCGAGGGAGCGCGCGTACCGCTGGGCGTGGGTGACCGGGAAGACGCGGTCGTCGGCGGCCCACGCGCACAGCACGGGCCGGGAGAAGGAATGCCGGAGCCGGTCGGAGATGGACTGAAGGTAACTGGCGGAGACGCCGGCGATCGCCTTGCGGCCGTCGCCTCGGATGGCCGGATCGCGCAGGACGGGACGGACGTAGCTGCGCATCACCGTCGTGTCGATCGGATACTTCGCCAACCAGCCGTAGGTGTTGCGCCATCGCCACGTCGACGGGAGGCGCAGGACCTGGTACAGCGCGCGGTGCGTGCCGGCGTGTTGTGCGGCCGCCTTGAGCAGCCCGAATCCCCCGGGGCTCGGGGGCCAGGAGCACCAGGGGGTCTCGCAGGAGTTGAGGACGAGCCTGCCGAGCCGTTCCGGGCGTTCGGCGGCGGCGAGCTGGGCGTAGGCGCCACCGGAGTCGTTTCCGATCAACGTGACGTCGGTGAGCTCGAGGGCGTCGAGCAGCTCCGCGATCACGTGGGCGATGCCCAGCGGTGAGAGGTCGGCGTCCCGGTGCATGGGGACGCGGTGTGAGCCCAGCGGCCAGTCGGGCGTGATGCAGCGGAACCGGTCGGCGAGCAGGGGGACGAGCTCGCGCCAGATGTTGGCGTTGACGAGGTAGCCGTGGACGAACACCAGCACGGGCCCGTCGCCACGGTCGTGGTATTCGACCGTTCCGCCGGACAGTCGCACGGTGCGGGTCGGGCCCAGCCGGGGGTCTCGCCAGTGCTCGGGAACCGATGTCGTCATGGGCTACCTCCCAGGAGCGGTCGGCGGCCGATCAGCGGACCCACGCCGGAACGCCACCACCGCCACCAGGCGCTCGGGCGCAGGAGCACGGCCCGGGCGACCGGCCACCAGTCGAAGGACGCGTCGCGGCGGACGATTCGGCCGGACGGCGTGACGCGGAGCCGGTCGACCGTGCGGACGGTCACCGGTGCCCCGCCGACCGTGGCGGTCAGGCGGAGGTCGATGAACATGACGTCGTCGCGCGCCGCCCAGCTCAGCACCTCGCCGGTCAGGTCGGGCGCGAACGCGAGCAGACGGCGGGCCTCCTCGTGCCAGTGCGCGGGTCCGGTGCCGGGGCGCAGCAGCGGCTGGGTGAAGACGACGTCCTCGGCCAGGACGTCGTCCCAGGCGTGCGGATGCGGTCGACGCCAGCCCGCGCTGAACCCCTCGAGCACTCGGTCGTGCGCCTGCGACCAGCTCGTGGTCGTGTTCACCGCGCCGCGCCGACGGCGTCGAACAGGCCGAGCCGGGCCGCGGCGCCCGCGGTGTCGAGGTAGGTCTCCTTGCGGTGCACGCGCTCACCACAAACGGTGATCACGTCGACGCCGGCGAACCGGACGGCCGTCCCGGTGGGGTGGGCGAGGGCGGCACCGAAGGGCATGGGCGCGGCGAGGGTGCCGGTGATCACGTACTGGTGGACGAAGAACCCGCCGCCGAGGACCAGCGCGTCGGTGCTGAAGAAGATGTCGGGCCAGAGGGCGAGGAGACCGGCGAAGCCGTCGCGCACCGCGGTGCGTCCGGTGATCTCGGGAGCGTCGAGCAGATGCAGGCGGAACACCGTGTCGTCGGTGTGCATGGCCATGACGGCGTCGAGGTCGTGGGCGTTCCACGCCTCGCCGTAGCGCTGGGCGAGGCGGGCCAGGTCGGGTGCGTCGCGCGACGTCATCGGGTCTCCTTCGAGGCTGCGTCGGTCAGGCTGAGCCGGGTGAGCCAGGCGAACAGCCCCGTCACGGCGACCAGCACCGCGGCTTCGACCGGGCCGACGATCGCCGGCTCCGCGTCGGCGACGTCGTGGATGTGGCTCAGTGCGTGGAGGCCGTTCCAGAGCGCGGACAGCGTGAGCGCGGGCGTGCGCCAGTGCGGCCGGCGCCCGGCGACGACGAGGCCGAGACCGAAGGTGGCGGCGCAGGCGGCGAAGTCGCGGACGAGGTGGTCGTTCGCCGGCCCGAAGTTCGCCAGGACCGTGGTGAACGTCGGCGGGTGCGCGGCGGCCCAGCCGGCCAGCACGAGGTAGCCGCCGCCGAGCAGGGACAGCGTCCAGCACCAGCGGTGCTCGGTCATCGCGCCGTCCCGACCGGGGCGGCGTCGGACGCGAGGGCGCGGTGGACCTCGTCGGCCGCCCGTTCGCCTGCCGTGACCGCCCCGCCCATGAAACCGATCCAGCGGTTTGCCGTCTCCGTTCCGGCCCAGTGGATGCGGCCGTGCGGGGTGCGCAGCCACTGCCCGAAGGACGTCCAGGCACCGGGCACGAAGTAGCCCGCGTAGCAGCCGCGGGTCCATTCGTCCTCGGACCACGATCCGACCAGGAACGTCCGCGGCGTGGTCGCGGCGTCGCCGAACCAGCTGCCGAAGGCCGGCAGCACCGCGCGGCGACGCTCCTCGGGGGTGCGCATGAGCAGCCGGGTCGCGTGGGCGCCGACGACGAACCCGAGCAGGACGCCCGGAGAACCCTCCGGCGGGGAGTTGTCGAAGGTGGCGCTGTCCGGCCCCTCGTCGCTGACGACGTGACCGGACAGGCCGGCCCGCCGCCAGAACGGGGTGTCGTAGACGGCGAGGCACTTCAGCGTGGTTCCCTGCGGCGTACGGGCCAGCAGCTGGGCGCGGCCTGCTGGCATCGCCGGCTGGTAGTCGATGCGGCTCGCCAGCATCGGCGGCAGCGCGACGATCACCCGGTGCGCCTCGACGACGACGCCGTCGGCGTGGACGGTGACATGGTCGTCGTCCTGGGCGATCCGCCGTACCGGACGCCCGAGCAGAGGCGGCTCGGGAAGTCGCTCGGCGAGCAGTTCGGCGATGCGGTGCGAGCCGCCGACGAAACGGTCCTGCTGCGCGCCACCGCGCGTCCCGGTCAGCCGCTGCAGGCCGCCCGCCGCCCGGATGCACGCGAGGACGTGCAGCAGCGAGACGTCCCCCGGTTCCACCGACCACACCGCACGCACCACCGTGGCCAGCAGCGCGCGGGCCCGCGCCGAGGACACGTTGCGGCGGGCCCAGCCGGCGAGCGTCTCGCCGTCCCACACCGCCGCCCGTGGGGCGAGCCAGGGCGCCTCGGGCGAAACCGCGCGCGCCATCCGGTCGAGCCGCCACCCCGCCCCGGCGAACGCCACGGACGCCGCGGCGCCGAGCGGCGGGAGCGCCCCGTGCCAGCGTCGGGTCCGGCCGCCCAACCGCAGCAGGTGCGTGCCCGTGATGTGGGTCGGGAACGTCGGCACGCCGAGCTCGGCGCGACCGCGTCCTGCCCGGGGCCGGTGAACTGGCCGCCCAGCTCGACGACCCGGCCGTCGCCGAGCTCGGCGCCCCGGGTGCGGCCACCCACCCGCTCCCGGGCCTCCAGCACCGTGACCCGATGGCCGGCCTCGGCCAGCCGCCGGGCGGCGATCAACCCGGAGATGCCGGCGCCGACCACCACGACCTCGGTCGCCGCTGTCCTCATCGTGGTCCTCCCGGTCGCCGATCGCGGTCGAGTGGGTTGCGGGAGACCAGCACATCCAGGCCGAGCCGCCACCGCACCGCCCGGACCGTGGGCGTTCACCTGCTTCGCAGCGCAGGGACCCTCCCCCGCCCGACATTCCTTGCAACGGTTACAAGAAGCGATGGCGCGTAAGGTAGCAAGCCGGGTACGTTCTTGCAATCACTACAAGAGAGGCCGTATGGACCCCCGCAAGCAGCGGACCGTGAACGCGCTGCTGCGTGCGGCCGAGGAGCTCTTCCGGGCGCACGCGGTCGACGACGTGACCGTCGACGACATCGCCACCCGCGCCGGGGTCGCGGTGGGGTCCCTCTACAACCACTTCGGATCCAAGGCCGGCCTGCATGCGGCGGTCGTCGAGAACGCCCTGCAGGTGGACCGGGACTACATGGACCGCGCCTACCTCAGCGGGGGCCCGCCCCTCCAGCAGCTCTACGCCGCCGCAGACGCCTACCTCGACTTCTACCTCGCCCATCCCGACTACTTCCGGATGCTGGCGTTCCCCAGCCTCCCGGGGCAGTACCAGGCCGGCCACGAGCTGGCCGAACGACTCGCCCACTCCGTCGACGAACAGAACAAGCGCATGGTCGTCGCACTCCGCCGCGCCATCGAGGCAGGTGACCTGACTCCCGTCGACCCGGAGGACGTCGCCACCGTGCTGTGGGCAGCCTGGAACGGGATCATCAGCCTGCACTGGCGCCCCGACGCCCTTCGCCGCGACGAAGCCCAGCTGCGCGGACTGCTCAACACCGCCACCGACGTGATCGCCAACGGACTGCTCCCCAGGTCTCGGCGCAGTCCGGGCTCCGTCAGCCGCGAGGCCCCCCGCTGAAGCCCCCGACAAGCGCCGAGCAGGTTGCGGCGGGAACGGCTCACAGCACCGCCATCGCCTCCAGGAGCGTCTGCCGCAGGATCTGCTCGATCGCGTCGAACTCCGCCTGGCCGCTGATGAGCGGCGGGGCGAGCTGGATGACGGGGTCGCCGCGGTCGTCCGGGCGGCAGTACAGGCCGTTGTCGAGCAGCGCGCCCGGCAGGAACCCGCGGATCAGCCGCTCGCGCTCGCCGGCGTCGAAGGTCTCCTTGGTCGCCCGGTCCTTGACCAGCTCGAGCGCCCAGAAGTAGCCGTCCCCGCGGACGTCACCGACGATCGGGAGGTCCAGCAGCCTCTCGAGCGTGCCGCGGAACGCCGACTCGTTCTCGAGGACGCGCTCGTTGAGCCGTTCCCGCTCCATGAGGTCGAGGTTGGCCATGGCGACCGCCGCGGACACCGGGTGGCCGCCGAACGTGTGGCCGTGCGGGAAGACGACCCCGGGGCGCAGGAACGGCTCGACCACGCGCTCGTTCGCGATCATGGCGCCGATCGGGCCGTAGCCGGAGCTCATGCCCTTCGCGCACGTGATGATGTCGGGCTCGTAGCCGAACTTCTCGCAGGCGAAGGTCGTGCCGTGGCGGCCGAACGCGCAGATCACCTCGTCCGATACGAGCAGCACGTCGTGCCCGTCGCAGATCTCCCGGACCCGGGCGAAGTAGCCCGGTGGCGGCGTGAAGCAGCCGCCCGAGTTCTGCACGGGTTCGAGCACGACCGCTGCCACGGTGTCCGGGCCCTCGAAGAGGATGGCCTCCTCGATGCGGTCGGCCGCCCAGCGGCCGAACGCCTCGGGGTCGTCCGCGTGCGCAGGGACGCGGTAGGAGTTGGTGTTCGGCACCCGGAAACCGCCCGGGGTGAGCGGCTCGAACTGCTGCTTCATCGCCGGGAGCCCCGTGATCGCGAGCGCGCCCTGCGGCGTGCCGTGGTAGGCGACGGCGCGGCTGATCACCTTGTGCTTGAGCGGCTTGCCCCGGAGCTTGAAGTGCTGCTTGGCGACCTTCCACGCGGTCTCGATCGCCTCCCCGCCGCCCGTGGTGAAGAAGACGCGGTCGAGTTGCCCGGGCGCGAGGTGGGCGAGCCGCTCCGCCAGCTCCAGCGCGGGCGGCGTGGCGTAGCCCCACACCGGGAAGTAGGCCAGCTCGGCCGCCTGTGCCGCGGCGACCTCGGCGAGCTCTCGGCGTCCGTGGCCGACCTGCACGACGAACAGCCCGGACAGCCCGTCGAGGATCCGCCTGCCCCGCTGGTCGACGATGTGCACCCCCTCGCCGCGCACGATGACCGGCGGTGCGGTTCCGGCGCCGAGGCGCGTGAAGTGGCCCCAGAGGTGCTGCGCAGCGGCGGGGCTCGGGTGGCCGCCCGGGAGGTCGGCGGGCCGCCTGTCGGTGGTGGTCATCGGAGATGTCCTCTCAGACGTTCTGCGGGAAGCCGAGCTCGAGGCCGGCGGCGTCGGAGGCGCTCCACCGCGTCGTGACGACCTTGCCGCGGGTGAAGAAGTGCACCCCTTCCGTGCCGTGCGCGTGGGTGTCACCGAACAGGGAGTCCTTCCAGCCCCCGAAGGAGTAGTAGGACACCGGCACCGGGATCGCGACGTTGATCCCGACCATGCCGGCCTCCACCTCGTTCTCGAACGCCCTGGCCGCGGCCCCGTCGCGGGTGAACAGCGCGGTGCCGTTGCCGTACGGGTTGGCGTTCACCAGCGCGACGGCCTCGGCGAACGAGTCGACGCGGAGCACGGACAGCACCGGGCCGAAGATCTCGTCCGTGTAGACGGACATGTCCGTAGTGACGTGGTCGAGCACCGTCGGGCCGAGGAAGAAGCCAGCCCCGTCGGCGTCGGGGCGGACCTCGCGCCCGTCCACGACCACCCTGGCGCCCGCCGCCTCGCCCGCGGCCACGTAGCCGGCGACGCGGTCCCGGTGGGCGGCGGTGACGAGCGGTCCCATGTCGCAGCCGCGGCGTCCGTCCCCGGTGCGCAGCGTCGCGGTGCGGTGCGCGATCCGCGCGACGAGGTCGTCGGCGACGGGCCCGACCGCGACCAGCGCGCTGACGGCCATGCACCGCTCCCCCGCCGAGCCGAAGCCGGCGTTCACCGCGGCGTCCGCGGCGAGGTCGAGGTCCGCGTCGGGCAGCACGACCATGTGGTTCTTCGCCCCGCCCAGCGCCTGCACCCGCTTGCCGTTCGCGCTCGCTCGCCGGTGCACGTGCCGCGCCACCGGAGTCGAACCGACGAACGACACCGCCTTGACCGGCGGGCTGTCCAGCAGCGCGTCGACGGCCGTGCGGTCGCCCTGCACGACCGTGAACACGCCGTCGGGAAGGCCCGCCGCCTGCCAGAGCCGGGCGAGGAACAGGGCCGCCGACGGGACCTTCTCACTGGGCTTCAGCACCACGGCGTTGCCCGCCGCGATCGCCACGGGGACGAACCACAGGGGCACCATCGCGGGGAAGTTGAACGGGCTGATCACCGCGACCACGCCGAGGGGCTGGCGCAGCGAGTGCACGTCGACCCGCATGGACGCGTTCTCGGTGTGCCCGCCCTTGAGCAGATGCGCGATCCCGCAGGCGAACTCCACGACCTCCAGCCCGCGCGCCACCTCGCCGAGGGCGTCGGAGACCACCTTGCCGTGCTCGGCGGTGATGATCTCGGCGAGCTCCTGCCTGCCGGCGTCGAGCAGCTCGCGGAACCGGAACAGGACCTGCGTGCGCCGGGCCAGGGACGTGTCCCGCCACCCCGGCAACGCGGCCGAGGCGGAGGCCACCGCCGCCCCGACGTCCGCGGGCGAGGCCAGCGCGACCGTGCGCGTCACCGCTCCGGTCGCCGGGTCGAACACGTCCGCCGCCACGCCGGAGCCGCCGGGCACCTCAACGCCGTCGATCCAGTGCCCCACCATGTCCGCCATCTGTCCTCCGCTGGCCGTGCCGATCGTCGTCGTCCCGATCGATGCTCGGCGGCCCGATGACCTCCCGACCAGTGACACAGTGCCGCTCGTTGCCCCGGATCGCCGACGATGTGTCGCGGCGCTGCCCGCAGTAGCCTCCGGCCGCATGTATCCGACGCTCGCCGAGGTGCTTGCGCTGCCCCCGGTGCAAAAGGGCGCACCCCGGGTCCGGGTCGGCGCCGACCGGCTCGACCGGCCGGTCCGGTGGGTGCACGTGAGCGAGATCCCCGACGTCGCCGGCACCCTCACCGGCGACGAGCTGCTGCTGTCGACCGGGATCGTCGTCGCCGACGCGCGGGCGGACATCGACGCCTACGTCCGGTCCCTGTGCGATGCGGGCGCCGCCGCCCTGTGCGTCGAGCTCGGCAGCCACCTCGCCGAGCTGCCCGAGTCCGTCGTCCGCAGCGCCCGCAGGCGCGGCCTCCCCCTGGTGGAGTTCCGGCGCACGGTGCGGTTCGTCGAGATCACCGAGGTCGTCCACAGCCGGATCCTCAACGCCCAGTACGAGCGCCTGCGCTTCGCCCAGCGGGTGCACGACGCCTTCGACACGCTGGGGATCGAGAGCCCCCCGGTCGGTGACGTCCTCGCGCGGGCGGGCGAGCTCGCCGGGCAGCCGGTCGTTCTCGAGGACCTGGCCCACCACGCGGTGGCGTTCTCCGGTCCGGCGCCTGCCGCGGAGCTGCTGCGCGACTGGGAGGCCCGGTCCCGGCTCGCTCCGACGACCGCGCACACGGCGGTCGTCGGCCCCGAGCAGTGGACGTGCGCGCCCGTCGGCCCGCGGCGGCGCCGGTGGGGGCGCCTCGTGGTCCCGCTGCGCCATGCCGGCGACGACGAGCAGCTCGCCATGGTCCTGGAGCGCGCGGCGGAAGCGATCGCGATCGGCCGGCTGGTGCGCGGCGACGGTTTCGACATCACGCGCGAGGCACAGGGCGGCCTGCTGCAGGAGCTGCTCGCCGGGCGACCGGCCGACGAGTCGGCGCTGCGCTCACGCATGCGGGCGCTCGGGCTCGGGACCGGGCGGGCCTACGCCGTCCTCGTCGTGGCGCTCCCGCCCCAGGGCGACGGCACGTACTCGGCGGAGACCGAGCGCGCGGTCGCCGACGCCGCAGCGGCGACGGCGCAGGCGCAGGGCCGGTCGGCCCTCACCGGGGTGGTCGCCCCGGGGCGGATCGCCGTGGTCCTGCCGTGCGCCGGAGAGTCGCGGGAGCCGGAGGCGGTGAGCGCGCTGGCGGACGGACTCCGGGCCCGTGCCCACGCACCGGCGGGGATCGTGATCGGGGCGGCGGTGCCGGTGAGCCGGCTCGCCCGCCTGCCCGCCGCGTTGGAGGAGGCGTCGCACGTCGCCGACGTCGCGGCGACCGGGCGCACGGCGCGGGCCGTCCACCGCAGCGCCGACCTCGGCGTCCGCGGACTGCTCTGGTGGTTCCGCGACGATCCCCGCCTCGCCGCGTTCACCGAGACCACCCTGCGGCCCCTGCTCGCGCACGACGCCGAGCGCCGCACCGGGTTGATGGATCTGCTGCGCGCCCACCTCGAGGCCGACGGGAACACCGCCGAGCTCGCGCGCCGTGCACCTCAGCAGGCCGGCCGTCTACGGACGTCTCAAGCGGCTCGATGCCGTCCTCGGCGCGGACGTGACCGATCCGGAGGTACGGCGAGCGCTGTGGGTCGCGGTCGTGGCCTATGACCAGGCCGAACGAATTCGTCCGTGAGCGGGGCGACGGGTGCGGGCGACGAGTCGAGCGACGCGTCACAGTGTCGCGTCACAGTGTCGCCGGTCCCGGCGAAGCCTTGACAGTGTGTCGGTAGCCCGGCGGGTGTGGTGACTGCCACAGTCGCGGCACCACACGTCGACGGACCGGAGGCACGATGTCGTCAGGATCCAGCGAGTTGAGCGGCGACCCGGCCGTGCGCGGCACTGGCTCGCCGGGCACGCCGGAGGGGCGGCCGGTCCTCCACAGGGGGTTGAAGGTGCTGGGCACGATCTTCATCGTGCTCTCGGCCGTCACCCCGGCCAGCTCGGTGTTCATCATCGCGCCCGGGGTGCTCGCGCAGGCCGGTACCGGCGCGGTGTGGAGCTTCCTGGCGGCCGCGGTGATCGGCGTGTTCATGGCGTTCGTCTACGCCGAGCTGTCCTCGGCGTTCCCGCTGACCGGCGGCGAGTACGCGATCACGGCGCGGACGCTCGGCAAGGGAGCGGGCTTCCTGACGCTCGGCCTCGTGCTGGTCAGCAACCTGCTCATCCTCGCCGTGATCGCGCTCGGCGTCGGGACCTACCTCGGCGTCCTGTTCGACGGGCTGGACGCCGCCGTGGTCGCCGCGGTCACGGTGGTCGCGGCCGCGCTCCTCGCGGTGCTCGACATCAAGGTGAACGCGCTGGTGACCGGGGTCTTCCTCGCCATCGAGATGGTCGCACTCGTCGTGGTCACCGTGCTCGGGTTCGTCCACGTCGAGCGGCCGCTCACCGACCTGCTCCTGTCCCCCCAGGTGCTCGACCCGGGGTCCGGACTGGCACCCGCCTCGATCGGGCTGATCATCGCGGCCACGGCGATCGCGATCTTCGCCTACAACGGCTACGGCTCGGCGGTCTACTTCGGTGAAGAGACCCGCGACGCCCACCGCAAGCTCGCCGTGATCATCCTCTGGTCGCTCGGGATCACGGTGGTCGCCGAGATCGTCCCGGTGACCGCGGTGCTCATGGGCGCGGCGGACCTCGAGGCGCTGCTGGGCTCGGAGAACATGATCGGGCAGTTCGTCGTCAGCCGCGGCGGCGAGACGCTCAACACCGTCATCAGCCTCGCGATCGCCGTCGCGATCGTGAACGCCGTCATCGCGATCATGCTGCTCAGCGCCCGGCTCCTGTTCAGCACCGGCCGGGACAGCACCTGGCCCGGCCCGGTCAGCCGGGCGCTCGCCACCATCCACCCGCGGTTCGGGACGCCGTGGGTCGCCACCCTCACCGCCGGTGTCCTGGCCACCGCCTGCTGCTTCCTCGACCTGACCCTGCTGCTGGTCGCCACCGGGACCAGCCTCGCTGTCCTGTACGGGGCGCTGTGCGTGGCGGCGATCGCCGGGAGGCGCAACGGGAGCACCGCGCACGCGGCGTACCGCATGCCGCTGTTCCCGCTCCCGCCGATCGTCGTGCTCGGCGCGCTGGCCTACGTGCTGTACCAGACGGCGGCCGACCCCGAGTTCGGCAGGCCCAGCATCGTGGCGGCCGTCGTGGTCCTCGCGGTGTCGGGCCTGTACTACGTCGCGGTCCTGCGCCGGCGCGGCGGGTGGCGGCTCTCCGACGCGGCGCAGGGGTGAGGGCCGCGATGGCCGATCCCCGCACCACCTCCCCGACCGGCCGCCCCCGCGCACGCGGCCTCGGCATCCCGTTCCCCGGCGGGACCGGACCGGTGAACGCGATCACCGACGTGCCCGGCGTCGAGGTCGGCTACACGACGCTGGTCTCGGGCGAGGGTCCGCTGCGCGTCGGGTCCGGTCCCGTCCGGACGGGCGTGACGGCACTGCTGCCGCGCGGCCGGGCGGGGGTCGGCGTCCCCTGCGCCGCGGGCTGGTACTCGCTCAACGGCAACGGCGAGATGACCGGCACCGCGTGGCTGCAGGAGACCGGGTCGCTGGCGCTGCCGGTCGTCATCACGAACACGCACGCCGTCGGACCGTGCCACCGCGGCGTGATCGACTGGGTCGTCGCCCACGCGCCCGAGCACGCCCGGCAGTGGCTCCTGCCCGTCGTCGCCGAGACCTGGGACGGCTACCTCAACGACATCAACGGCTCCCACGTGCAGCCGGCCCACGCCGTCGCGGCGATCGACGGCGCCGCGCCCGGCCCGGTGGCCGAGGGCGCCGTCGGCGGCGGGACCGGGATGAACTGCTACGAGTTCAAGGGCGGCAGCGGCACCGCGTCCCGCGTCGTCGGGCACGGCACGGCGACGTACACCGTCGGCGCGTTCGTCCAGGCCAACTTCGGCTCACGGGCCGAGCTGACCGTCGCGGGCGTGCCGGTCGGGCGCGCCCTCGCGGCGGACAACCCGCTCGCCGACACCGACTGGTTCGCCCCGCCGGGCGCAGGATCGGTGATCGTCGTCGTCGCCACCGACGCCCCGCTGCTGCCAGGGCAGTGCACCGCCCTGGCCCGCAGGGTGCCGCTCGGCCTCGCCCGCACGGGCACGACCGGCTCGCACTTCTCCGGCGACATCTTCCTGGCGTTCTCCACCGCCAACACCGGCGCGCTCACGAGCCTCTTCCCGCTCGCACCGGCCACCGACGACGACTACGAGAGCCTCCGGTTCGTCCCGTGGGGCCGGATGGACCCGTTCTACGAGGCCGTCGTCCACGCGGTCGAGGAGGCGGTGCTCAACGCCGTCGTCGCGGCCGAGCCGATGACCGGCCGCGACGGGCACCGCTCCCCTGGCCTCCCGCACGCCGACCTGGTAGCGCTCCTGGACGCCGCCGGGGTGCGCAAGCCGACGGAGGACCTGCCGGGATGAGAGCTGCGATCACGGGAGCCGGCCCGACGGGCCGACCATCGGCCGCGGCGTGCCCGGCAGCAGCTTCCGGTGACAGCACGGTGACGCCGCAGTGACGACGCCCGTGCACAGTTGCGTGCACGGGTGATCGGAGGGGGCGGGGCACGTGCGGATCGAGGGGGAGGTGCACATCGCCGACGTGCCCGGGGGGGCCGCGGCGGCGACGGCTCACGTCCGGCTGCAGGACGTGAGCCGCGCCGACGCGGTGGCCACCACGGTCGCCGAGGTGACGCTCGACGACGTGCGGTTCCCGGGGGACTCACCCCTCCGCCTGCCGTTCGTGTTCGAGGTGGACGACGCCCGGCTCGACCCCCGGGCCTCCTACGCCGTCGCCGTGCATGTGGACCTGACCGGCAGCGGTGAGGTGACCGCCGGTGACTACGTGACTGTGCAGACCGTTCCGGTGTCGGTCCACGGCAGCCGGGAACCGCTGCACGTCCCCGTGCAAGCCGTGCGGTGAACCGCTTCCGGGCGCCCGGACCGGAGGACCACAGCAGGAGACGAAGGAAGGTGATGAGCCGTGCCCGAGGAATCCGGCATCGACACCAGCGAGAACACCCGACGTGACACCGGGGGGATGCTCACCAGCACCGATGTCCGCAGCGGGTACGTCTCGGGCCTGACCTTCCGGAACAAGCTCGTGCAGTACGCGGTCGTGGGTGACCGGGCGGTCTTCGAGGGCGACATCGTGCTCGGGACCGTCGACCAGATGAGCCGGCGGGCCGCCGCGGTGGACTCGGGAGCACACGACGTCGACCAGCCCGAGCGTGGCGTCTTCATCACCGGGGCGCAGTACCGGTGGCCGGGCGCCCTCATGCCGTACGCGATCGGTTCGGCACTGCCGAACCAGGCTCGCGTGACGGATGCGATCGCGCACTGGCAGTCACGGACCAACATGCGGTTCGTCCTCCGCACGGCGTCGAACGCCGCCCAGTACCCCAACTGGGTCGAGGTGATCCCCTCCGACGGCTGCTGGTCCCAGGTGGGCATGCGGGGCGGCAGGCAGGAGATCGGCCTCGCCACCGGCTGCGGCCTGGGAGCGACCATCCACGAGTTCGGCCACGCGTGGGGGCTGTGGCACGAGCAGTCACGCGCGGACCGCGGCACCTACATCACGATCAACTGGGCCAACATCAGCGCCGGGAGAGAGCACAACTTCAACCAGCACGTGTCCGACGGCGACGACTTCGGCGCCTACGACTACGGCTCGATCATGCATTACGGGCGGTTCGCGTTCTCGAAGAACGACCAGCCGACCATCGAGCCGAAGCAGTCCGGCGCGGTGATCGGGCAGCGGGACGGGCTGAGCGCGAGCGACATCGCCACGGTGCACGCCATCTACCAGACCTGGCACTACAACGTCACCGTCGACCAGGTCTACGCGACCCACCACTCGCGCAACGCCTGGGCTCACCTGTCCGGCCTGGGATGGCGCCGGTTGCACGCGGATTCGGCCGACGGGGTCACGAACATGTTCCTGGCCTGCGTGGAGGCCAGGGCCAAGGGCCACCGCGTCCACGTCTTCGCCGACGGCTGGACCGCCTTCTACGTGCAGTCGGCCTGAGCCATTCATTCGATCGCGGCCATGCCGGGCCGCGGAGAGGGACACCCGGAGGAATCTCATGTGGACGGTCGTCAACCAGGTCTACGCCACCCACCACGGACAGAACGCGTGGGCACACCTCGCCAACGGCAACGCCTGGCGGAAGATCGCGCCGAACGCGGCCGACGGGGTGACCAACGTGTTCGCGATGCTCGTCGCGGCCAAGGCCAACGGCAAGCAGGCGTACGTCGAGCTGGACGGCTCGAGCCAGATCACCGCGGTCTACGTGTGACCGCCCGGCGCGCCGGATGCGCGCCGCCCCGTCCGAGGAGGAAAGCCCGTGACTTCCCACATCACCATCAACATCGGTACTCCGGGCGACGCGGCGGCCGCCACCGCCGCGGCGGCCTCGACGGCCTCGACGGCAGGCGGTGACGCGCCGATGCCGCTC
>NZ_JAHKRK010000529.1 GCF_019396355.1 Pseudonocardia nigra | reverse complement strand
TGAAAGATCATCAGGAGCCGCGCTCGCCTGGCAACTCAGCCCCCTCGTCTCCCGCACTGACCAGGGCGAGCCAACCGGACAAAACCGGACGTAACACCTAAATGATCAGAACGCCGGGGCCCTGGGAGAGCCAACGAAGAAAAGATCAACTACAACAACAGGGGGTTGACCGGCCCCGCTCCTTCAGGGATGACCAGTCACGAGCTCGGTACGCCCAGCATCCCCGGCTGTTCGGGCGAGGAACGCGAATGCGCTCGCTTTCGTTGCTGAATCGGGGCCGAGAGCGAGGGCTTGCTGAGCCCTCGTGATCGCAGCGCCGGTGCGACCGGCCTTCCGGAGCTCGTTCCCGTGCATGGCTAAAGTGGAGGCGAGGAAGAAGGGCTCGTCGAGTCGCTGTGCGACGAGCAGCGCTTGCCCTGTCCATCTTGCTGCAGTCGGCAGCCTTTCCTCCGGAAGAAGGGGGCCAAGGGCGGTTCCGAGTGACACTCGGGCCTTGCCGAGAAGGGCGAGCGACTCTCGGTCGACGAACCCGTCGGTCGCGCGGGCTTCCAGTCGGGCGACGAGGGGCCACAACTCGTTGATTGCTTCGGCCGCCCGGCCGGCTTTCCGGGCGATGTCGGAAGCCGCAGGATCGCGTCGGCGAACTGCATCATTGCTGCATACGTCGCGTCGTCGCTCTCGGTGACGCCCAGGACGTGGACAGGGAGGCCTATTCAGCCGCCAAGTAGAAGTGCAGTCCGATAACCGCCGAGATCGTCGTGTCGAACGTCGCCAGCGGCCGCCGGTAGTCGGTGTGCATGATGCGCCAGGTCTTAAAGTTTGCGATCACC
>NZ_JAHKRK010000528.1 GCF_019396355.1 Pseudonocardia nigra | reverse complement strand
GTCCAGCCCGTCCAGCATCGGCACCCACCGCGGCCGCGGCCCCGAGGTCCGCGCCCCCTTCCCGAACCGCACATGCAGCTTCCCGAACGGGCCCCGGCCGAAATGCACGTCGCAGCGCTCCAGCAGCGCGGCCTCCTCGGAGCGCAGCCCAGCGTGATACAGCGTCCGGAACAGCGCATAGTCCCGTGCCGCAGGGGCGTACTTGCGGGCAGTCGCGATCCGGGTCTTCAAGAACTCGAAGAACTCGGTCACCCGCTCCGGGGTCGGTGGCGGCAACACCGCCGCGGAGTCGTCCCCGACATGCCGCGACGCGTTGAACTCATCGACCGGGCAGACCAGCCGCACCCCGAACGCGGTCTCGATCTCGCCCGCTTTACGGGCCTGCAGGAACCGGTGGAAGCCCTTGAAGATCTGCACATACTCCCGCCGGGTCGACGCCGCCCGCCCGGCCACCGCCAGCTCGCCGACCACCCGGTCGATGTCCTCCGCGGTCACCTCCCACGCCGGGCGACCCAAGGCGGTCAGGGTTCGCTCCAGCAGCCCGGTGTCGTTCTCGACGGTCACCGGGCTGAACCCGCGCGCCCGCCACGACGCGACGAACGCCTCCACGCACTCGGCCTGGAACTCCCACGGATCCGCCGGCAACACCCCGGCGGGCAGCACACCGCCCTCGATCACCCGCAGCCCCGGCCCGACCACCGGCCCACCTTCTTCACGCCTCGAAGTTCAAGGCAGCACCTGGAGAACGAGCGAGCCACCGCGAAGACCAACGACGACCAGGAAGGACCGCTACGGCCAGGTCGCAGGCAAAATCCGGTCGGGTGAACAAGTGCCAGCTCCAGATG
>NZ_JAHKRK010000527.1 GCF_019396355.1 Pseudonocardia nigra | reverse complement strand
CGTGGTGACGTCACGATCACGGCGTGTCGAGTCTCTCGTATGACGCAAACAGGGTTCATCTGTGCAAGTACCTTCGACCTCGTTCCGCCGAGGTGGTCGGTATCGAGTGGAAGGACGGGTAGGACGACCTCGTGGAACGCGCATCGCTGCCGCCTGCAACGCCGGACTTCCCGGAATGGCTCGACTTCTCGGTTGCTATCGGCAGCGCCGTGAGCGGACTTGCCGGCGCCGCCGCTGCGATCGCTGTCATCGTCGCAGCTTGGGCCGCCGTGCGGCAGGCCCGGCGGTCGACCGAGGCAGCCCGGGACGCGCTCGAGGCCCTGGGGCGGGTGCTCCGCCTCGAGCGGATCGGCATCAACGTGTGGCAGGGCAACAACGAGTCGCAGGACATGCGGACGCCCGAGCAGTGGCCGGGCCCACTGCGAGTGCAGGTGCGGAACCACGGTCGCCCGACCGCTGAGAACGTGGTCGTGACCCTGACCGACGCGCACGGCAGGCGCTGGCCGCGCCTCGGCCCGCGGCTCACGCCCGGCCAACCGGTCTTGACGCTCGCTGGGCTGACGCTCATGCTGTCATCTGAACAGGCTTTCATGTAATGGCCCTGAGCGCGGTCGTTCCTGCGGATGAGGTGCGTCTATGTCGTCGCTGTCCAGCTCCGTCGCCAACACGATCGACACGCTGCCGGCGCGCGACGCGGTGCTCGCCGGGCTGATCGCCGCTCTGGCGGTGTTCCTGCTGTACGCGATGTTCCTCGACCAGGGGGGAATCCTGGCGCCGTTCTTCGGCGTGGACGCGTTCAGCAACAACTACCTGCACGAGTTCGCCCACGACGGGCGGCACCTGCTCGGCCTGCCCTGCCACTAGAG
>NZ_JAHKRK010000526.1 GCF_019396355.1 Pseudonocardia nigra | reverse complement strand
GGCCGCGCGGCTGCGGGCGCGGGAGTTCGGCCGGACGGTCCTGCAGGCCGCCCCGACCGGCTACTCCGCCGTGGTCCTCCCCGACGGCCAGGTGGTGGCGCAGACCGCGCTCGGTGCGCCCGGCCTGACTGGAACTACACCCTGCGACCCGAGACGGCCTGGCGGCGGCCCGCCACTTGGCCAACCGCGGCCGCGACGTGCACGTGCTCCTGGCGGAGCCCCCCGCGCTCCTCACGGCTTTGGTACTAGCCGTGCGGGTCGACCTGGCCGGACAGGCCATGGCCGTGGCCATGACTTGCCAGCTGCGCGCGTTGGTGGTGTGCCTGGTTGGCGGGTTGTGGACTGCTCGGGTCGGGGTCGAGGATCCGAGGCGGTAGCGGAACGTCGAGGGCGGTGTGCAGCCGCCGCACCTCGCTGCTGGGCTGGGTGGTCTGGCGGAACAGCCCGGCCGGGCCAGCGAATGTGCCGAGGTGCAGCCGCCGAAGCTGGTCGCGGGCGTGGGGCCAGGTCGTGTCGGGTGCGGGTCTCGACGATGCGGGCCAGGAGTAGCGCCACCCTCCATGGTGCGCGCGGTGACGGCCCAGTCGATCCGGCGCACGTCGTCGCCCGGCTGGTAGGTGCGCGCCTCCCCCGGCTCGCTGCCAGGGCCGGGGACGAGGCGAGATGGTTGCCCTGCAGCAGCCCGTCCAGCCGGCCCCGCACGGCGAGCTCGAGCGTCCGCAGCGACGCCTCCATGCGGCCGTCCCGGAAGGACGGCGGAGCCGTGGGACTGCGGCGCACGGCCGGGGACGAGGTCACGCCGGCGAGCCCGCGTGGTGGTGCCCCGGGTCGTGCTGCGGCCGCGCCGTCACCTGCGGCAGCGGCACCGTGGCGAGCACCCGGGA
>NZ_JAHKRK010000525.1 GCF_019396355.1 Pseudonocardia nigra | reverse complement strand
GTAGAGCTTCTCGCCGGGCCAGCGGGCCCGCAGGACCTTGAGCAGGTCGAGGAACTCGATCCAGCGTTTGCGATCCCGGATCCGGTAGAACAGCGTGCCGGTGGTCAGATCCAGTGCGGCGAGCATGTGCATCACCCCGGACGTGCGGGTGTAGGTCGCGCGCTGCCGCCGAGGCCGCCGCTGGGGCCGCCAGGCCTTGCCCTTGCGTGGCTGCAGGTTCAGCGGCCCGAACTCATCGACGCAGACCACCCGGCCGTCGGCCGGTGGGTGGTCGTACAGGTCCAGGACCCGGTGCATCTTGGCAATGAAGTCCGGGTCGGTGGATGCCTTCCAGGTGGTCGTGGTCTGCCACGAGACACCGCCGGCGTGCAGGATCCGGCGCAGCGTCTCGCGGCTGAGCTCGGCGACGATGCCCTCGCTGAGCAGGTGCTCGCGCAGCTTGGCCAGTGACCAGGTGGAGAACGCGGTGATGCCCCAGTCGGTGGGGGACGTCCGGGCGATGGTGCAGATCCACTGGCGGAGCTGCTCACCGATCTTCTTCGGCCGTCCCCCGCTCGGTTTTGGGTCCAGCGCGTCGAACCCCCGCTCGTTGAACGCGTGGATCACATCGCGTACGTAGTCGTCGCTGACCTGCAGCAACGATGTGATGTCGCGGACGGTCTGGCCCTGGGCGGACATCAGGACCACGATCGCGCGGCGCATCCGGACCGGGTTGGTCGCGGTCCGGGTGATGCGCTGCAGCTTGCGGCCCTCGTCCATCGACAACGGCCGCACGAACACGCTCGGTCTGCGAGCCACAACCACCTCCCGCACTCGACGTGCGGGCAGCCTCCCGGGCTTGACCTGCGAGATCAATTACCTGGTCGACACTGCGTGTCGAGCCACTAGC
>NZ_JAHKRK010000524.1 GCF_019396355.1 Pseudonocardia nigra | reverse complement strand
CCGCGGGCCACGAAGAAGGCCGGCGACTTCCCCGCCCGCAAAGATCAACCCAGTGTCGTCCACGTCACCCGCCGCATCCAACTCCACTGCCTCCGACAGCGGTCACCGACCTAACGCAAGGCCATTGAAGTCGTACTGCTGGCCGTGTCCGCCTTCCTTCTCGTGAGCCCGTTGTTCGGCCGCATCCGCCGTCTCCGCAGCCAGGAAACCGAGGCCATCAGCGCCCCCAACCGCTGACCCGGCAGCACGGACAAGGAGCCGTTGTGACGCCTCCCGCCACCCACCCCGCGACGATCGCAGACGACGTCCTCCGGCTTCTGGAGTCCGTCGGCGTCAGCTATGTCTTCACCTGCCCCGGCACCACCGAGGTGCCGCTGCTCATCGCGGCCGAGCGACGGGCCGGGCCGCAGCTGGTCCTGACCACGCACGAGTCGGCGGCTGTCGCCATGGCCGACGGCTACGCGCGCGCCACCGGCGAGCTCGGAGTCGTACTACTGCACGCCAACGTCGGACTCTGTAACGGACTCGCACCGTTGTACGCCGCGCAAATCGCCGGCACTCCACTTCTCGTCCTCAATGGCATCAAGGCAACGGCATTGCACCATCGCCGAGCGATGACCTTCACCCCCGAAAGCCACCGTCTCGCCGAGCCGTTCTGCAAGCGCAGCCTCATCCCCGGCAGCCCGGGAGAAGCCCTCGAGGACCTGTCGCAGGCGATCGCCGAGGCGCGACAGCCGCCGTCCGGCCCGGTCTACGTCGGCCTGCCCCAGGACCCAGGGGGTCGGCAAAGTCGCGGTGAGTGGGCGCTGAGCTGCGGCGACACGCGGTCGAGGATGTAAGCACGGGCACGACTCCGGTGGTGATCTTGCGGTTCTCACACCAAGCTTGATCATCGGAG
>NZ_JAHKRK010000523.1 GCF_019396355.1 Pseudonocardia nigra | reverse complement strand
GCGTTCCTCGTCGCGGCGGCGCCGTGGCCGGGGCTCGGCGTGGTGGCGGCCGCTGCCGCGATGGCGCTCGGCGCCACCGGGTTCGCGCTGAGCCGCCCGGCCCGGCGCACCGCACGCGTCCCGGGCGGCGGCCCCGTCGCCCTGCTGGGGGCGCTCGCCCGGCCGGGGATGCGGACGGTCGCGCTCGCCTCGCTCGGGTTCGGGCTCGTCATCGGGTCGGTGGAGGTCGGGGTGCCCGCCGTGACCGCGGCCGCGGGCTCGCCCGCGATGGGCGGCGTGCTGCTGTCGGCGTGGTCGGTGACGTCGGTGCTGGCCGGGGTGCTCTACGGGATGCGGCCCTGGCCGCGGCCGCTGCACCTGCGGATGCCGGTGCTGCTCGGCGCGTTCGCGCTGTGCGTGGCCGCGATGACCCTGACCGGGCCCACCGGCTCGCTGCCGGTGCTCATGGTCGCGATGCTCGCGGCCGGGGCGCTGATCACGCCGCAGGTCACCGCGCACTCGCTCGCCGTCGACACCACGGCTCCGGCGGGGACCGCGACGGAGGCGTTCGGCTGGGTCGTCACAGCGGCCACGCTGGGGATCGCCACGGGCCAATCCACCTCGGGGGTCGTCGTGGAGGCGTTCGGGCCGCCCGCGGCGTTCCTCGCCGGAGGCTTGGCGGGCGCGGTCCTCGCGGCCGTGTTGTGGCTGCGCCGGGCCACGCTCGCCCCGGAGCCCGTGGGCGAGCCCGTCGTGGTGGCCTGACCGCGTGGCAGCAAAGCCACTTTCCTGCAACCACGTTGCGTGAAAGTGGCTGTCAGGAGAATCGACCGCAGCCTATGAGGCCTTGGCGAGTGTGACCTCGTATCCGAGGTCTTGGAGTGCCTTGAGGTGGCGGTCGCGGCGACGGTCGGGGCTGTCGTG
>NZ_JAHKRK010000522.1 GCF_019396355.1 Pseudonocardia nigra | reverse complement strand
AGCTCCGCCACGGACGGCGGCAGCGAGTCCGACATCCGTCCATGATCGCGCCACCACGCCGACGATCAAGCCGCCACGCCGGGCCCGATCACGTCACCAACAGCTCCGGACGTACTGAATAGCTACGACCTCGAGTGTGGACCAGATCACCGGTTAGCTGCGGAACTCCGGCTGCAGCTTCGCAAAGAATGCGTCATCGACGGTGTGCGGATCGAGACCGATCCGTTCAGCGAGCTGAAGCGCGAGCGCTTTGCGTTCGTTGAGCACGTCGCCCGCCTTGGGCTGGTGCTCGTGAATGGCCTGCTGCTTGTCAGAGACGACACCGCGCACGGCGGTGGTGCGAACAGCCATTCAATACGCGCAGTCGTTGATCTGCCCTGTCTTGAGCCGCATCATCTCGTGGATATGCGGTTCGATCTTTCCGGGGCCGAAGAACGAGGCGAACACGCCCACGATCGACTTGAGCAGCTCGGGGCGGCGAGCGATGACGCCGAACATGGCGCTGTCGCCCCACCAGCCGGTCCGGTCACCCCCGGCCACGGACACGGAGAAGAACACCCGGAGGGGAAACCACCCGGCCCACAGCGGCTCCGCGACCTACCGCCAGGAACTGCCACCGCGCCAGCTCCCGACCCTACACCCGGGAATGATCTTGTGGGCGACACGCGGTCTCCGGATACGCGAAAGTGCCTGCTCAGCACGGTTTGATCGGGGCTGTCGACGCCATGACCGAACCGAGCTGAGAGGCCCTCCGCGGGTGAAGTGTAAGGACTTGCATCTCTGGGGGCCTTATTCATAAGCCGCGAAGAAGAATAGTCCGACAATGGCTTTGACTGCGCTCGGGTACTTGCTGATCGGTGCGCGGTATCGGCCGCCTTCTTCGCTGAGCATCCGCCACGTCTTGAGATG
>NZ_JAHKRK010000054.1 GCF_019396355.1 Pseudonocardia nigra | reverse complement strand
GGCAGGCCGGCCGGCCCGGCGCTGATGTACGACGACCGCCGCGCGGCGGCCGAGACCGCCCGCGTCCAGGACGCGGGCGCCGCGCTCTGGTCGGCGCTCGGCTACCGGATGCAGGCCAGCTGGGCGCTGCCGAAGGTCGTGTGGCTCGCCGACCGCGGCGCCGTTCCGGCCGGGCACCGGCTCGCCCACCAGGCCGACCACCTCGCGGCCCGGCTGGCCGGGCACCCGGTGCCCACCGACACCAGCCACGCGCTCAAGACCGGCTACGACCTGGTGTCGCTCACCTGGCCCGCCGCCGTGCTCGACCGGCTCGGCGTGGACCCGCACCTGCTGCCGCCCGTCGTGACGCCGGGGGAGCGGGTGGCCGCGGTGTCCCAGGCGGCCGCGGCGCTCACCGGGATCCCGGCCGGCACCCCGATCGCCGCCGGGATGACCGACGGCTGCGCGGCGCAGGTGGCCACGGCTGCGCTCGCGCCCGGCGACTGGTGCTCGGCGCTGGGCACCACGCTCGTGCTCAAGGGCTCCACCAGCGAGCTGCTGCACGACCCGGCGGGTGCGGTCTACTGCCACCGCAACCCCGACGGCGGCTGGCTGCCGGGCGGGGCGTCGAGCATCGGCGCGGGCGTACTGAGCCGGGACCTCGACGGCGCCGACCTCGACGCGCTGACGGCACGCGCGCGGGAACGGCGGGTTCCCGCGGGCGCGACCTACCCACTGGCCGGCACGGGGGAGCGGTTCCCGTTCGTCGCCGACGCCGCCACCGGCTTCGACCTGGGCGCCCCGGCCGATGTCGATGCCGCCGGCCGGCTGCAGCGGGTGGCCCACGGCGTCGCCTACGTCGAGCGGCTGGCGTTCGACGTGCTCGCGGGCCTCGGCGCCGACGTCGGCGGCACAGTGGTCGCCACCGGGGGAGCCACGCGCAACGACTGGTGGACGCAGCTGCGCGCCGACGTGCTGCAGCGGCCGGTCGCCGTGCCGCGGGAGTCCGGGTCGGCGTTCGGCTCGGCCGTCCTCGCGGCCGCGCCCGTCGGACGGCTGGCCGCGACCGCGCGGTCGATGGTGGCGATGCGCCGCCGGTTCGAGCCCGACCCGGCCCGGGCCGGGGAGCTGACCGACGGCTACCACCGGCTGGTCGACGCGCTGCGCGAGCGCGGCTGGCTGCCGGCGGAGGTGGCCGTCCAATGACCTCCACGCAGCTCACCCTCGTCCGGCACGGCCGCACGATCTGGCACGCCGAGAACCGCTACGCCGGGGTCAGCGATGTCCCGCTGGACGACACCGGCCGCGCCCAGGCGGCCGCCCTCGCCGAGTGGGCCCGCGAGCACCCGCACGACGTGCTCGTCTGCTCGCCGGTGTCGCGCGCCCGGCAGACGACCGCCCCGGTGGCCGCGGCGCTGGGCGTCGAGGCCGAGGTCGTGGCGGACCTGCGGGAGGTGGACTTCGGGATCGCCGAGGGCCGCACGCTCGCCGAGCTCCGCGCCGCCGACCCGGCCGTCGCCGACGCGTTCGTCGCCGACCCGGTGCGCCACCCGTTCCCCGGCGCGGAGCCCCCGGCCGCCGCCGCCGAGCGGGTGCTCGGGGCGCTGCGCGGCGTCGTCGAGCGGCACTGCGGCACCTCGGTGCTGGTCGTCGCCCACAACACCGCGCTGCGCCTGGCGCTGTGCGCCTGGCTGGGGATCCCGCTCGCGCACTACCGCGACGTGCTGCCCCGTCTCGACAACGCCGCCGCCACCCGGCTGCGGGTGCCCGCCGACCCCGCCCGTCCGCCCGCCCTGCTCGGCCTCAACGTCCCGACCCGTTCCGCTCAGATCCAACGGAGGACCTGATGACCCGCGACGATCTCTGGACCCCGTCCCGCCCGTCCCGCCGGGACGTGCTGCGCATGCTCGGCCTCGGCGGTGCCGCGGTGGCGTCGTCGAGCCTGCTCTCGGCCTGTGGGCTGGGGGTGGGCGGCGGTGGTGGCCCGGCCGCGGAGAACGGTGCCGCCGAGGTCACCGGCACGTTCGACTGGCGCATGGCCGAGGGCACCGAGATCGCGGTGCTGCAGACCCCGCACCCGTACCAGGTGGCGTTCCAGCCGCTGCTCGCCGAGTTCACCGAGCTCACCGGCATTACCGTGCGCGCCGACCTCGTGGCCGAGGCCGACTACTTCACCCGCCTCAACACCGAGCTCGCCAGCGGCGCCGGCAACTACGACGCGTTCATGACCGGGGCGTACTTCATCTGGACCTACGGCCCTCCCGGGTGGATGGAGGACCTCCAGCCCTGGCTGGACAACCCGGCCGCGACGAACCCCGAGTACGACTTCGAGGACATCTACGAGGGCCTGCGGCGCTCCACGCGATGGGACTTCCAGCTCGGCAGCCCCCTCGGCACCGGCGGCCAGTGGGCCATCCCGTGGGGCTTCGAGACCAACGTCATCTGCTACAACAAGGCCGAGTTCGACCGCCGCGGCATCCGGCCGGCCGAGACGTTCGACGAGCTCGTCCAGCTCGCCACCGACCTCACCGACCGCGCGAACAACACCTACGGCATCGCGTTCCGCGGCTCGCGGTCGTGGGCCACCATCCACCCCGGCTTCATGACCCAGTTCACCCGCGAGGGCTGCGTCGACTACACGCTCGAGGGCGACCAGCTGACCGCGACGATGAACTCGCCGCAGGCGGTGGAGTTCACGCGCAAGTGGGTGGACCTCGCCCGCGCCGCCGGCCCCACCTCGTGGACCACCTACGAGTACCCGGACTGCACCGCGGACCTGGGAGCGGGCACGGCGATGATGGTCTACGACGCCGACTCCGCCACCTACCCGCAGAACATCGCGGGCAACAGCGCGCAGGCCGGCAACCTGGCGTGGCACCCCGGGCCGGCCGGCCCGGACGGCAACTACGGCACGAACCTGTGGACCTGGTCGCTCGCGATGAACTCGGCCGCGAAGAACAAGCTCGCGGCGTGGCTGTTCATCCAGTGGGCCACCGGCAAGGAGGCCCAGACCAAGGCCGTGCAGACCGGGCAGCTCGGGTTCGCCGACCCCACCAGGGCGTCGGTGTTCGACGGGGCGTTCAAGCAGACACTCGGCGACTTCCCCGGCTACCAGGAGACGTTCGAGCGGGTCATCGACTCCACCGACATC
Source organism: Pseudonocardia nigra (assembly GCF_019396355.1). Taxonomy (GTDB): domain Bacteria; phylum Actinomycetota; class Actinomycetes; order Mycobacteriales; family Pseudonocardiaceae; genus Pseudonocardia; species Pseudonocardia nigra. The sequence goes on along the minus strand of NZ_JAHKRK010000054.1, from coordinate 34,871 downwards.
AAGTTCACGCCGCAGAAGCAGTTCTTCGAGACCACGGAGGACTGGGCCGTCGCCCTGCAGGACATCTACGCGGGCCAGGACGTGCAGACGCGCCTCGACGCGCTCGCCGAGGCCAACACGACCGCCATCAACCGGGCGAGCTGACATGACCAGCGCCGCCGCACTGGCCGACCGGGATCGCAGCAAGGTGGCCATGCTGCCGTCCAGTGGCAGTAAGGCCACCTTGCTGTCACGCGCGGGCGGGACGGAGGGCCGCTCGTGACCACGACCGCCCCGCCCACCTCCACCGGCGCCGCTGCTCCGGCCCGCCCTCCGCGTCCGGTGCCCGCCTGGCGCCGCGGCCTGCGGCCCTACCTGCTGTCGATTCCCGCGGTGCTCGTCATCGTCGGGATCCTCTACCCGTTCGTGATCGGCGCCTTCTACGCGTTCCTCAACTACGCCGCGGTCGTGCCCACGCCGGTGTTCGTCGGGCTGGACAACTTCGTCACGCTGTTCTCCAACCCCGCGTTCTGGTCCAGCGTGCGCACCACGGCCGTGTACGCCGTGGTGGGCACCGTCGTCGAGACGGTGCTGGGCATCGGCATCGCCCTGCTGCTCAACCGCTCGAGCCTGGTCGGGCGGATCTTCGAGCGGGTGCTGATCCTGCCGCTGATGATCGCTCCGGTCATCGCGGGCGTGATCTGGGGCCTGATGTTCAACCCCCAGTTCGGAGTCCTCAACCACGTGCTCGGCCTCGGCTCGACGTTCGACTGGCTGAGCGAGGACCTGGCGCTCTGGTCGGTCATGCTCGTCGACGTCTGGATCTTCACGCCGTTCGTGGCGATCCTCGTGCTCGCCGGGATCCGGTCGCTGCCGAAGGAGCCGTTCGAGGCCTCCGCGGTGGACGGCGCGAGCTGGTTCTACATGTTCCGGCGGCTCATGCTGCCCATGCTGTGGCCCTACATCCTGGTCGCGGTGATCTTCCGGTTCATGGACTGCCTGAAGATCTTCGACCACGTGTACGTGCTCACCGCGGGCGGACCGGGCGACGCGACGCGGACGCTGCAGGTGGCCGCGTACCAGGACTCCATCGTCAACCTCAACTACTCGCTCGGCAGCACGTACATGCTGCTGCTCTGGGCGATCGTGTTCATCACCGCCCGTTACCTGGTGAGCGTGCTGGGCAAGGCCCAGCGCCGGGCCGCCGGATCGGAGGAGTAGCGCATGGCCAGAGAGCTCACACCCGGGCAGCGGCGGTTCTCCCCGGCGTCCGTCGGGGCCGACCTCGTCCTCCTCGCGTGGTTCGTCTTCTCGCTGTTCCCGCTGGTCTGGATGGTGCTGCTGGCGCTCAAGACCGACGCGGAGCAGATCACCACCTACTTCGCGTTCACGCCCACCCTGGAGAACTTCGCCACCGTGCTGAGCGACGAGGGCACGCGCCTGACGAGCGTCGACTTCACCGACGCGATCCTCACGAGCGTGCTCAACTGCGTCGGCGCGGTGCTCGTGTCGCTGGTGATCGGCGTGCCGGCCGCGTACGCCGCGGGGCGCTGGCAGTACCGCGGGTCGAACGACGTGATGTTCACGATCCTGTCGTTCCGGTTCGCCCCGGAGCTGATGGTGATCGTCCCGCTGTTCGTCATCTACAACCAGCTCGGCCTGTTCGACACCAACGTCGGCATGGTGTGGGTGCTGCAGCTGGTGACGATGCCGCTGATCGTGTGGATCCTGCGGTCGTACTTCCAGGACCTCCCGGCGGAGCTGGAGCAGGCCGCGCTTCTCGACGGCTACTCGCGGCGCCGCGCGTTCGTGATGGTGGCGCTGCCGCTGGTGCGGCCGGGGATCGCGGCGTCGGCACTGCTCGCGTTCATCTTCGCCTGGAACAACTACGTGTTCCCGCTGATCCTCACCGGCAGCCGGAACACCCCGGTGACCGTGGCCGTCACCCGGTTCCTCGGGGGAGGCGGGCAGGCGTACTACAACCTGACGGCCGCCGCGGCGCTGATCGCCGCGCTGCCCCCGCTGCTGGTGGCGCTGGCGATCCAGCGGTACCTGGTGCGCGGCCTGTCGTTCGGGGCGGTGAAGAACTGATGGGTTCGCTCTCCGTCCGCGGGCTCACCGCCCGCTACGGCAAGACCGTCGCGCTGCACGGGCTGGACCTGGAGCTCGCCGACGGCGAGTTCTTCGTGATCCTCGGCCCGTCCGGCGCGGGCAAGACCACCACGCTCAAGTCGGTGGCCGGGCTCGTCGACGGCGCAGGCGGCGAGGTGCACATCGCCGGGCGGGACATGACCGGCGTGGAGCCCTACGACCGGGGCGTGGCGATGGCGTTCGAGAGCTACGCGCTCTACCCGCAGAAGACCGTGGAGCAGAACCTCGCCTCCCCGCTTCGCTCGGGCCGCAACGGGACGTGGACATCGGCGCAGCAGTCGGAGCGGATCCGCCAGGTGACCACCACGCTGGGCATCGACCACCTGCTGGGCCGCTACCCCCGGGAGCTGTCCAACGGGCAGCGCCAGCGCACCGCGCTCGGCCGGGTGCTGGTGCGCCCCGCCGAGGTGTACCTGCTCGACGAGCCGCTCTCGCATCTGGACGCGAAGCTGCGCGCCGCGATGCGGGCCGAGCTGAAGCAGCTCGGCGAGCTGTCGGGCACCACCACGCTGTACGTCACGCACGACTACCAGGAGGCGCTGGCGCTGGGCGACCGGATCGGGGTGCTGCGCGAGGGCAGGCTCGTCCAGGTCGGCACGCCCGCGCAGGTGTGGGGCGAGCCCGTCGACACGTTCGTGGCGCGGTCGCTCGGGCAGCCGGAGATGAACCTGCTCGACGCGCCCGTCGATCCGGGCGGGGTCGCGCGCGTCGCCGGGGTCGCCGTCGTGGTGCCCGCGGACGCGGGCGGGGCGGTGCGCGTCGGGATCCGGCCGCGGGACCTGGAGGCCGTCGACGGGCCGGCCCCCGAGGGTCGGCTGGTGCTGCGTGGACGGGTGACGCTCGCCGAGCGGCTCGGGCGGTCGGTGGAGCTGTCGGTCGACGCCGCGGGCCACCCGGTCATCGCTGTCACCGCCGACCACCGGGTCCGCGAGGGCGACGAGGTCACGCTGTCCGTCGACTGGGGTCGCGTGCACGTCTTCGGCCCGGGCGAGCCCGGCCCGCGGCTCGGATCCGCGCGGGAGCCCCTCATGACGGGAAGAGCACGATGACGGCAACCCTGCAGGCGCAGGCGCAGCGGCTGCGACTGGAGGCGCTGCGCAAGACCTACACCGCCCGCGGCCGCGAGTCGTTCGAGGCGGTGAAGGGGATCGATCTGGACATCGAGCCGGGCGAGCTGGTCGCGCTGCTCGGACCGTCCGGCTGCGGCAAGACCACCACGCTGCGGATGATCGCCGGGCTGGAGACCGTCACGTCCGGACGGATCGTCATCGGCGACCGGTCGGTGGGCGACCTGCCGCCCGGGAAGCGCAACGTCGGCGTCGGCTTCGAGAGCTACGCGCTGTACCCGCCGCTGACCGTCCGCGACAACCTGGCCTACGGGCTCAAGGCCCGCCGCTCCCGGGACGCGACGGCGCGGGTGGACGCGATCGCCGAGCGGCTCGAGATGACCGAGCTGCTGCCGCTGCGCCCGGCCAACCTCTCCAGCGGGCAAAAGCAGCGCGTCGCGCTGGCCCGCGCGCTCGTGCGCAACCCGCCGGTTCTGCTGCTCGACGAGCCGCTGTCGCACCTGGACGCCGGGCAGCGGCAGCGGGTGCGCCGGGAGCTGAAGGTGCTGCAGCGCGAGTTCGGGTACACCACGATCGTCGTCACGCACGACCAGCTGGAGGCGCTCAGCCTCGCCGACCGGATGGCGGTGATGGACGGCGGCGTGATCCAGCAGTTCGGCACGCCCGACGAGATCTTCGACGACCCGGCGAACCGGTTCGTCGCCGACTTCGTGGGCGAGCCGTCGATCAACCTGCTGGACGGGATCGTGGTCGACGGCGGCCGAGCGGTCCGGGTAGGTGACGCGGGCACACTCCCGGTGACGGCGGCGGTGGAGGAGGGCCGCGAGGTGGTGGTCGGGGTGCGCCCGCAGGACTGCGTCACCACCGAGGGCGGGCCGGGGCTCCGGGGCACCGTGCGGGTGTTCGAGAACCTGCTGGAGTTCGGCCTGGCCACCGTCGAGCTGCCGGGTGTGCCGGGCCGGGTCGTCGCGCAGGTCGCCGACGACCGGAACCTGCGGGCGGGGGACCCGGTCGTGATCGGCGCTCCGCCGGAGCGCGTGTACCTGTTCGACGTCAGCAGTGGAAGGCGGCTCCGATGACCGTGCGTGTGGTCTGCGCCGGGGACGAGTTCATCTCGGGCGATCTCCTCGCCCGGGCGGTGGAGGTGGAGCTGGAGCGGGTGGGGCTCGCCGGGAAGTTCGACGTCCTCGACACTCCGTGGCCCACCGCCCCGTTCGGGGAGGTCGACGGCGTGCGGGAGGCGGCGGGCGACCCGCAGCGCCTCGCGGAGCTGGTGCGCGGCGCCGACGCGCTCGTCACCCACCTCGCCCCGATCACGGCGGACGTGCTCGCCGCGGGCCGCGGCAGCCTCCGGGTGGTCGGGGTGACCCGGGGCGGGCCGGTGAACGTCGACGTGCCGGCCGCGACCGCCGCCGGGGTGCCGGTCGTCCACCTGCCCGGCCGGAACCTGGGGGCCGTCGCCGAGTTCTGCGTGGGCACCATGATCTGCGCGATGCGCGGCCTGCCCGCCGCGGCGGCGCAGCTGTCGGCGGGGCAGTGGGACGGCGGTGGGTTCCGCTACGACCGCACCGGCCTCGAGCTGCGCGCGGCGACCGTCGGGCTGGTCGGCCTGGGCGCGATCGGGCTGCGGGTGGCCGAGCTGCTGCGGGCGTTCGGGTCGCGGGTGCTGGCCGCCGACCCGTACGCCGACCCGGCGGCCGCTCAGCGGGCGGGCGTGCGCCTGGTCGACCTGCCGGAGCTGCTGAGCGAGTGCGACGTCGTCAGCCTGCACGCCCGGCTCACCGGCGAGACCCGCCACATCGTCGACGCGGCCGCGCTCGCGGGCATGCGGCCCGGCGCGGTGCTCGTCAACACCGCCCGCGGCGAGCTGGTGGACACCCGCGCCCTGGACGCCGCGCTCGCCTCCGGGCACCTGCGCGCCGCCGTGCTCGACGTGTTCGACCCCGAACCGCCCGCCCCGGACGACCCCCTGCCCCGGCGCCCCGAGGTGCTGGCCACCCCGCACCTCGCCGGCGCGTCCCGGCAGGTGGCGGAGGAGTCGGCCGCCCGGATCGCGGGCGAGGTGGCACGCGTGCTCGCAGGCGAGCCGCCGGAACACTGCGTGAACCCCGACGTGCTGGCGGGCCCGCCGACCTGAGCGGCCGTGCATACCGGACGGCCACCGTGCACACCGCCGGAGGTGTGCACGGTCAGCGGGCGGTGTGCACGCCCGCCTATCCCTGCACCACCGGGTTGGTCAGCACGCCCACCCCGGGGATGCGGCACTCCGCGGTGTCGCCCGGGCGGATGTGGGCCGCACCCGGGGTACCGGTGGAGATGATGTCGCCCGGTTGGAGCGGCATCACCGCGCTGTGGAAGCTGACGAGGAATTCGGGCGAGAAACGCATCCGGGCCACGGAGTTGGTGCGGTGCACCTGCCCGTTCAGGACGGTGGAGACCTCGACGGCGGACAGGTCGGCGGCGCCGAGCACCTCGGCGAGCGGCACGATCTCCGGCCCGAAGGAGAAGAAGCCGGGGAAGTTCTTCGACCGTGTGAGGAAGCGCGGGTTGCGCTCCAGGATGTCCTCGGCCGTCTGGTCGAGCACGGCGACCACGCCGGCGACGTGGTCGAGCGCGTCGGCCTCCGACACGTTCCGGCAGTACCGGCCGATGACCAGCCCGAGCTCGGCCTCGGCGGTGGTGCGCATGCTCTGCGACGGGAGCGGGATCGGCTCACCTGGGCCGATCACCGTGTGGTCGCCCTTGATGAAGGAGGCGGGCTCCTCGGGCACCTGCTCGGACAGGTCCGCCGCGTGGTCCACGTAGTTCAACCCGATCCCACAGATCAGCCGGGGGTGGCGGTAGGGCGCGCCGAACGCGACGGCCGAGCGTTCGGCGAACACCGTGTCCGGTGCCGCGTCGGCGAGCTTCGCCAGCTCGGCCCAGCGGCCCTCCACCAGGATCGCCAGCACGTCGCCGTCGAACCCGGGCAACAGGTCGGCGACGCGGGCGACGCCCCGCTGCGGGTCGACGACGGCGGGGAGCTCGGTGCCGTCGGTGCGGATGGTCGCCAGGCGCATGGGTGTCCTCCCGGGATGGCTGGGGCTGCTCCCGCATTGTTCCGCGAGAAACGAGATCGCACCCTCCGACGGCCTGGGGAGAGCAATGGGCGCGATCTCGCTCGAGGGGCTGCGGCGCGGGGCCGGGGCCGACATACTCGGGCCTGATCGACCGGCGAGGGGGAACCAGCGTGAGCGGGCCTGCGAGCTCACCATCAGACACAGCACATTCGCGAATGCCGCCGACGAGCGCCGGCGAGGAGGCGACATGAGCGTGGCTACCGGTGAGCGGCCCGGACCGGCACCCCGGACGGGACGCCATCTGATCGTGCTCGGTCCGGCGCTGCTCGGCGACGAGGACGCAAGCCGGGCGGCCCTGCGCGACCTGCTCGGCGCGGAGGACGTCACGAGCACCCGCGGGGGCGGTGAGCCGGGCGCCCGCCCGCAGCCCACGTTGTTCGCGGAGCTGGGCGTGGCGGTCGCGACGATCCCACCGGACCGGGTCGCGGCCGTCGCCGCCGACGAGCGGGTGCTCTCGGTCGAGCCGGAGCGGGTGCTGCACGCGCTGGGCGGGTCGGTGTCGGAGGAGTACCTGCGGGGGTTCCGGGACGCCGCGGCGTACCTGCACTCCGTGGCGGCCGAGGGTCTGCCGGAGCCGACGGCGCCGGAGTTCGAGGACACCCCCGAGCTGACGTGGGGGCTGCAGGCCACCGGCGTTCCCGCGGCGGTCGAGACGGGCGCGGGCACCGTGATCGCGGTGCTGGACACCGGCCTGGACCTCACCCACCCTGGCTTCGCCGGCCGCGAGATCGAGGCCCGGTCCTTCGTGGAGGGCGAGGAGCCGCAGGACGGGCACGGCCACGGCACGCACTGCACGGGCACGGCGTGCGGGCCGCTCGCCCCGGAGTCCGGTCGCCGCTACGGCGTGGCGCACGAGGCGCGGATCCTGGTGGGGAAGGTGCTCAGCGACGCGGGCTCCGGCACCGACGCGGAGATCCTCGCCGGGATGAACTGGGCCATCGCGAGCGGTGCCACGGTGATCTCGATGTCGCTCGGGGCGGACGTGAACGAGATCTCCACCGCCTACGAGACGGTGGGCCGCCGGGCGCTGGCCGCCGGCACGCTCGTCGTGGCCGCGGCCGGCAACAACGCCTCACGCAGCGAGGGCGATCCCGGCTTCGTCGGCATTCCCGCCAACAGCCCGTCGATCATGGCGGTCGGCGCGGTGGACAACACGCTCGCGGTTGCCGACTTCTCCGCCCGCAGCTCCGGCCTCGCGGGTGGCCAGGTCGACCTCGCCGCCCCCGGCGTCGCGGTCTACTCGTCCTGGCCGATGCTCGAGCACCACAACACGATCTCCGGCACCAGCATGGCCACCCCGCACGTCGCCGGGATCGCCGCGCTCTGGGCGCAGCGGACCGGCGCCACCGGCGAGGCGCTGTGGGCGCAGCTCGTGCGCTCGGCGCGGCGGCTGCCGCTGCCGTCGGAGGACGTCGGCGCGGGCCTGGTGCAGGCCCCGCCGCCCTGAGGGAGATGACCATGCCCGAGCACATCACCGTGTCGGTCGGCGACGACCACGTCGACCACATCGACGAGGTCGTGGAACGGCTGCGCGCGGCCGGGATGCACGTCGACCAGGTGCTGCGGCCGGTGGGGGTCATCACCGGCTCGGTGGAGACGCCCGCGGCCGAGGCGCTCGGGCAGCTGGCCGGCGTGGTGGCGGTGGAGCGGCAGCGGACGGTGCGGCTGCCACCGCCGGACGCCGGGGTGCAGTAGCTACCGGACGGCGGCGTCGGCGTCGCGCCGCAGGATCTCGTCCACGGTCGCGGCGACCGAGAGCCCGGACGTGTCGAGCCACAACCCGATGCGGGGCGTCTCCTCCCGGAGCACGCGGTCCAGCGCCGTGACCGTCCACATGCCGTAGCTGTCCTTGCTGCGGGCCATCTCGCGCGCCGCGACGGCGACGGGCCGCGGGGCCAGGACGACCACCCGCAGCGGACGGGCCCGGATCGCCCCGACCAGGAACTCGAGCTCCGGGCCCAGGACGACGTCCGGGACGACCGGCGTGAAACCCGCGTCGGCGTAGGCGTCGCAGGCCGTCGCCGTCAACCGGTGGCGCAGGCGCAGCTGCCGGTGGGCCTCCGGGCCCGCGCCCGGGGTCATCCTCTCGCGGCCGTTCACGATCCAGCGCCGGAAGATGTCGCCGTGCACGTGCACCGAAGGTCCAGGCAGTCGCTCGGCGAGTGCCTGGGCCACCGTCGACTTCCCGGCCGCCTGGATCCCCCTGACGAGGTACGCGGTCACGTTCCCCCCTTGTGTCGCTGGTAGTACCGCGCCACCCGCACGCGGTTGCCGCAGAGCGCCGGTGAGCACCAGCGGCGCCGCGGGTGCGCCGGCAGGAACAGCAGCCGGCAGCCCGGGCCCTCGCAGGCGCGGACGCTGCGCACGGCCGGGTCGGTGAGCAGATCGACGGCGGCCTCGGCGAGCCGGGCCAGCAGGTCGCGGGTGGGGTCCCCGCTGCGCCTGACCTGCGCGACAACGGCGTTGCCGTCGTGGGCGAGCTCGAAGTACGCGGGCGCCGCCCGGCCCGCCGCCGTGAGCGCGCGCAACACGGGCCCGGGTGGGGCCTCGCCGCGGCGGGCGTGCTCGACCGCGTCGGCGACGTGCGCGCGGAGCGCGTGCAGGGCCGCGAGGTCGACCTCGCCCGTGGCCGCGCCGAGCCGGTCGGACTGCAGGTGCAGCCAGGAGCGGAGGGCGTCGTGCGTGGCCAGCAGATCAACGGTGCCGTCGCCGTCGGGGTCGCCCGTCACGGTGTTGACGAGGTCGAGCGCGAGCGGCTCGCCGACGAGGGGCGCGGGATCCACGCCGCTAATGCTACTTCACGGAGTTGACACGTTAGATCAATACCAGTATTAATGCCTCATCTCGCCGACAAGGAGTGTGAACATGCCTCTCACGATCCCTCGGGTGCACCACCGCCACGTCGACGTCGGCGGTGTCCGCGTCTTCTACCGGGAGGCCGGCCCGGCGGACGCCCCGACCGTGCTGCTCCTGCACGGTTTCCCGTCGGCGTCGCACCAGTTCCGTCGCCTCATCGACGCCCTCGGCACCCGCTACCACCTCGTCGCCCCCGACTACCCGGGCTTCGGGCACACGGAGGTGCCTGCCGACTTCGGCTACTCGTTCGACGCGCTCGCGGACGTGGTGGAGGGCTTCGTGGTGGCGCTCGGCCTGGAGCGGTTCGTGATGTACGTGTTCGACTTCGGCGGCCCCGTCGGCTTCCGGCTCGCGCAGCGGCGCCCGCAGCGGATCGCCGGGCTCGTGATCCAGAACGCCAACGCCTACGCCGAGGGCCTGTCCGCCGCGGCCCGCGACACGATCGCCGAGCGGCCCGGTGTGCCCGGCGCGGCGGAACGGGTGCAGGAGCTGTTCCGGCTGTCGGTCACCCGCGGCCAGTACGAGGGCGGCAGCTCCGACGCGTCACTCGTGGCGCCGGACGGGTGGACCCTCGACCAGCACTTCCTGGACCTGCCGGGCCGCGCGGCCGCCCAGACCGCGCTGGCGCTGGACTACCACTCCAACGTGGAGCGCTACCCGGCCTGGCAGCAGTGGCTGCGCGAACACCGCCCGCCCGCGCTGGTCGTGTGGGGCCGCAACGACCCGTTCTTCACCGAGCCGGGCGCCCACGCCTACCTGCGTGACCTCCCGGACGCGGAGCTCCACGTGTTCGACACCGGGCACTTCGCGCTCGAGGAGAACCTCCCCGAGATCGCCCCGCTGATCGCCGCGTTCGTGGACCGGACGGCCGCCGATCCCGCGCTCGATCATTCCGGAACGCCGTCGGGCCCCGCCTCCTCCCCGCGGGCGAACGCCCTGGCGAACTCCTGATCGCCGAGCGATCGCCGCGCCGCGGCGGCGATCCGGTCGACGTCGCCCCGCTCCGCGGCCGGCAGCGGCCGCCCCACCGACTCCCGAGCCCGGGAGGCCGCGCCGAGCAGCCGGGCCACCCGCTCGGCCTCGCCGGCCAGCGCGTGCGCACCGGCGAGCCCCTCCAGCGCGAGGGCGACCGCGCGCGGATTGCCCGTGCGCCGGGCCATGGCCAGGCCCTCGCGGTGCAGCCGGGCGGCCGCCTCCGCGTCGCCCCGGTGCTCGGCCACGAACCCCAGCTCGGCCAGCACCAGCGCGGCGCCGGGCTCGAAGCCCACCTGCCGGTGCCACCGCAGCACCTCGTGCAGGTGCTTCTCCGCCTCATCCAACCTGCCCTGGCTGCGGGCGCCAAGCGCGAGCCCGATCTGCGCGTACACCCGCGCGGTGGTGGAGCCCTGCTCGACGGCGAGCCGCACCGGCCGCTCGTGGTACTCCTGCGCCTGCTCGGGCCTGCCGGTGAGCAGGGACACGCGCCCGAGCCAGGACAGCTGATAGGAGACCTCCGGCCACAGCCCGAGCGCCTCGGCCCACTGCAGCCCCTCGTGGTGGTGCCGCGCCGCCCGGTCGTAGTCGCCGGCGAGCGACGCGAGCGTGCCGAGCGCGAACGACGCCTGCACCTGGCCCCAGCGGTCGCCGATCTCGGCGAACAGCTTCGCGCTCCCGAGCGCGGCCGCCTCGGCCGCCGGAAAGTCGCCCGCGGTCATCGCCTGGCTGAACCGGTCGGAGAGGGTGGCCGCGATCCCCCAGCGGTCGTCGAGCGCGCGGAAGTCGGCGAGCGCCCGGCGGGTGAAGTGCTCGCCCGCGCCCATGTCGCCGACCGTGGAGAGGACGTAGCCGAGGAACCACAGCGCCCGCGCCCGCTCGGTGGGATCGTCGATCGCATCGACGCCCGCGAAGGCGACGTCGTCGCGCGGCTCCCCGTCGAGGACGGCGAGGCCCGCCTGCCAGGCCGCGGCCTGCGCCGTGGCGGCTGCCGGGCCGGGCAGCGCCGCAGCGGTGGCGAGCGCGCGCCGGGCCTCGCCGAGCCGACCGCGGAGGAACCAGTACCAGGTGAGGGCGGTGGCGATGCGCAGTGCGAGCGCCCCGTCGCGCCGCTGCACGGCGGTGTCGAGGGCGGCACGCAGGTTGGGTGACTCCGCGTCGAGCCGCTCGAGCCACGACCCCTGGTCGGGGCCGCGCAGGCGGGCGGCGGCGCGTTCGGCGAGCGCTGCGTAGTGGTGCGCGTGCCGCAGCCGCAGTCCCTCGGCCTCGCCCGCGTCGTGCAGCCGCTCGAGCGCGTAGGCGGCGACGGTCTCGAGCAGCCGGTACCGGGGCGCCGGGCCGCGGTGGTCGGCGACGACGAGCGAGCGGTCGACCAGCCGGGCGAGCAGATCGAGGACGTCGTCGGCGGCGACCTCGCCGCCGGCGCAGACCGCCTCGGCGGCGTCGAGCCCACATCCGTCGGCATGGACGGCGAGCCGGCGCAGCACGATGCGTTCGGCGCCGGTGAGCAGCTCCCAGCTCCAGTCGATGGTGGCGCGCAGGGTCTGCTGGCGGGCCGGCAGGTCGCGGCGGCGCTCGGCGCGCAGCAGCCGGAACCGGTCGTCGAGGCGGCTGAGCAGCTCGGCCACCCCGAGCGTCCGGATGCGGGTAGCGGCCAGCTCCAGGGCCAGCGGCATCCCGTCCAGCCGCCTGCAGAGCGCGGCGACGGCGGCGGCGTTGCCCGCGTCGAGGGTGAACCCGGGCGCCGCCGCGGCGGCCCGCGCGACGAACAGCTGCGTCGCCGTGCTCTGCTGCACGGCCGTGAGGGAATCGGCCGCCGGGACGTCGAGTGGCGGGACGGCCCAGAGCGTCTCGCCGCCCACCCCGAGCGGTTCGCGGCTGGTGGCGAGGACGCGCAGCTGGGGCGCGGCCTGCAGCAACCGCGCGACGACCGCGGCCACGGGCTCCACCAGCTGCTCGCAGTTGTCCAGGACCAGGAGCGTGTCGGTGGTGCGCAGGACGCCGGCGACGTGCTCGAGCAGCGCCCCGCGGCCGCCCGGTTCCTCGCGGACGCCGATGGCGGCGGCCACGACCTCCACGACCTCGTGCGCGTCGCGGACGTGCGCGTCGAGGCCGGCGAACTCGACGAGCCAGGTGGCGTCGCTGCGTGGCCGTGCGGGCCGTGGCGAGCGCCAGCTGCGTCTTGCCGACCCCACCCGGCCCCGTGAGCGTGACCAGCCGGGCGCCGTCCAGGAGCGAGCCGACCGCGTGGACCGCCTCCGCCCGGCCGACGAGCTCGGTCACCGGTGCGGGGAGGTTGGTGCGGGGCCGCTCGGCGGGCGGCGGTTCGCCGATCACGGCGCGGTCCTGTCGCAGGATCGCCTGGTGCAGCTCGGTGAGCTCGCGGCCCGGGTCGAGGCCGAGCTCCTCGGTGAGTCGCCTGCGCAGGTCGGTGAAGCTGTCGAGCGCCTCACTCGGCCGTCCGGCCCGGTGCAGGGCGCGGATGTGCAACGCGCGCAGCCGTTCCCGCAGCGGGTGCCGGGTGACGAGGTGGCCCAGCTCGCCCGCGAGCAGGCCGTGGTCGCCGAGCGCGAGCCGCGCCTCCGCCGCGTCCTCCTGCGCGGCGAGCCGCTCGTCCTCCAGCCGCCGAGCCTCCGGCGCGGCGAACGGCTCGTCGGCGACGTCGGCCAGTGCGGGCCCCCGCCAGAGCGCGAGCGCATCGGCCAGGAGGGCGGCCCGAACGCGCGGCTCCGGCATGTCGCGCGCCTGCGCGACGAGCGCCCGGAACCGGTGCGCGTCGACGGTGTGCGGCTCGATCTCCAGCTGGTAGCCCGGCCCCCGCCGGGCCACCAGCGCGCGCCCGCCGGGAGCGGCGGCGGCCAGGGCGCCACGCAGCTGCGAGACCTTCGTCTGCAGGGCGTTGGCCGGGTTGCCGGGGAGCCGCTCGCCCCACAGGTCCGCGGCCAGCCGGTCGGCCGACACGGGGCGCCCTTGGTGCACGAGGAGGTCGGCCAGCAGCGCGCGGACCTTCGCCTCGGGCACGCGCACCGGGCGGCCGTCGGCGTCCCACAACGTGAGCGGACCCAGCACCCCGAAACGCATGTCGTGACGGTAGCGGGGGGCACCGACAGCGGGCCGTGCGCCGATCCACAGGAAACCGTGCGGGCCGGGGCGCACCGTGGTCCTCGTCAGCGAACGACGAGAGGAACGCAGCGATGAGTACGAACCCGAGCGGAGTCACCGTCATCGGCCTGGGCCCGATGGGGCAGGCGATGGTCCGCTCGTTCCTGGCGGCCGGGCATCCCGTCACCGTCTGGAACCGCACCGCCTCCCGGGCGGACGACCTGGTGGCGGCCGGTGCGACCCGGGCCGCGACCGTGGTGGACGCGGTGGCCGCGAACCGGCTGGTCGTCCTGAGCCTCACCGACTACCGGGCCATGTACGACATCCTCGGCGACGCCGGCGGGGCCGTGGCGGGCCGCGTGGTGGTCAACCTCAGCTCCGACACCCCGGACGTCACCCGGGAGGCGGGCCGGTGGCTGGCCGAGCGCGGTGCCCAGCTGGTGACCGGTGGTGTGATGGCGCCGGCCCCGCTGGTGGGCAAGGACCCCGCGTTCGTGTTCTACAGCGGCCCGCGGGAGGCGTTCGACGCCCACGCCGACACGCTGGCGGTGATCGGCCGCACCGAGTACCTGGGCGCCGACCACGGCCTGGCGCAGCTGTACTACCAGGCGCAGCTGCAGGTGTTCCTGACCTCGCTGGCCACGCACCTGCAGACGTTCGCGATGATCGGCGCGGCCGGTGTGCCGGCTCGGGAGTTCCTGCCGTACGCCGTGCAGAACGCCAACGACATCGCGATGTACCTGGAGGAGACGGCGAAGGCGATCGACGAGGACGACCACCCGGGCGACCTGGCGAACGCGACCATGATGGGGGCGACGGCCGACCACATCGTGGGAACGGTCCGCAGCATCGGGATCGACAGCGCCCTGCCCGACGCGGTGAAGTCGCTCTACGACCGCGCCATCGAGCGCGGCCACGGCCGCGACAGCTGGACGAGCCTGATCGAGGTGATGCGGAAGCCCTGACCCGGCGCGCCCGGACGGGGGAGTCCGGGGCCGGTCCGCGTGACGAGGGGGGAAGCGGGTACGCGCTCGCCATGGCCGCCTCCCCGCGCATGGTGGTGCTGCGCGCGTTGAACCTCGGTGACCTGCTGGTCATCGTGCCGGCGCTGCGCGCGCTGCGCCGGGCCTTTCCCGACCACGAGATCACGCTGGCCACGCACGGCTGGCTGGCGCCGCTCGTGGAGCCGATCGGTGCCGTCGACCGGCTCGAACCGACCCAGGGGCTGTCCCCGCTGCCGGGTCCGCCGCGTGCCGATGTCGTGGTGAACCTGCACGGCGTGGCCGCCGAGAGCAACCCGGTGCTCGACGCGCTGCGGCCGAGCCGCCGGATCGGGCACGCGGCGCCGGGCTGGCCGGGCCCGCCGTGGCGGCCCGGCGGCCACGAGCGGCACCGCTGGTGCGACCTGCTGGTCGCGCACGGCATCCCGGCCGAGCCCGACGACCTGCTGCTGCACCCGCCGTCGGTCGCGCCGCCCGTGCCGGGGGCGACGGTGGTGCACGTCGGAGCCGGGTACGGCGCGAAGCAGTGGCCGGTCGAGCGGTTCGCCGCGGTGGCCGCGCAGCTGCACCGCGAGGGGCACGACGTGGTGCTCACCGGCTCGGCGAAGGAGCGCCCGCGGGCGCTGGCCGTCGCCGCGGCGGCCGGGCTGCCGTCCGGGGCGGTGCTCGCCGGCGAGACCGGGCTCGGCGAGCTGACCGCGCTGATCGCCTCCGCCCGGCTGCTCGTGAGCGGCGACACCGGGGCGGGGCACCTGGCCTCGGCCTACCGCACCCCGTCGGTCGTGCTGTTCGGCCCGGCCCCGATCGAGGAGTGGGGCCCGCCGGAGCGCGAGCCGCACCGGGCGCTGACGGTGGCGGAGCTGCGCCGCGGCGACCCGTTCGCGGCCGAGCCCGATCCGGCGCTGCTTGGTGTGGGCGTCCCGGACGTGCTCGCCGCCGTGACGGACGTGCTTGCCGCCCGGCCGATGAGGAGTTGACCGGAAAAATCTTCATTGGTGGGAACAGAAAGCCTGCACTGCCCATTGAAGGAGGTGCTCGGGCTGCTCCGGCAGCCCGGGGCAGGGACGAGTTCCGCGAGGAGGCATGACGATGCTGATGCGTACCGATCCGTTCCGCGAGCTGGACCGGCTGACCCAGCAGTTCCTCGGTCAGACCGGCACCTGGTCGCGCCCCACGGCGATGCCGATGGACGCCTACCGCTCCGGCGACGAGTTCGTGGTGCACTTCGACCTGCCGGGCGTCGACCCGGAGGCGATCGAGCTCCACGTCGAGCGGAACGTGCTCACGGTCAAGGCCGAGCGGCGGCTGGCGGAGGGCGAGCCGGTGGAGACGGTGGTGGCTGAGCGGCCGCACGGGGTGTTCTCCCGGCAGCTGTTCCTCGGCGAGACCCTCGACAGCGAGCGCGTCGACGCGCGCTACGACGCCGGTGTTCTCACGCTGAGGATCCCGGTGGCCGAGCGGGCCAAGCCGCGCCGGGTCGAGGTCAGCGCCGGCGACGGGCCGCGGGAGATCACCCGCTGATCCGCCGCCGCGCACGGCGACACGACGGCCGGGACCTTCCCCGGCCGGCCGTTCCGCTGTCCGCGGTGTGCGGCCGCGCCGGGCGGGGAACCCGGAGGCATGACTTCCACCGGGCCCGACGACGGCAACGAAGCAGCCAGCGAGCCGACCGCGGAGGTCCGCGGCGAGGACACGGCCCGCCCCACCGACAGCGGGGTGGACGACCGCACCGACGCCGAACGCGAGGCGGCGGAGTTCGGCGGCGACTGAGCGCCAGTCGCCCGTCCCCCAGGAAAGCCACGTTCCTGACGCTCAGCGTCCGGAACGTGGCTTTCCTGACGTTCGGGGAGGGGCGGGGCGTCAGGTGCCGTGGGGGGCGCGTACCTCCGGGTCCACGTCCAGGTGCAGGACCGCCGCCCGGCCGCTGTCCAGCGCCCGGTCCAGGGCCGCCTCGAACTCCCGCGTCGTCGACACCCGTTCGCCCTGCGCGCCGAACGAGCGGGCGAACGCCCCGAAGTCCGGGTTGACGAGCGCGGTGCCGCTGACCCGACCGGGGTGCTCGCGTTCCTGGTGCTCGCGGATCGTCCCGTACTGCCCGTTGTCGACGACGAGCACCAGCGGGGTGGCGCCGTGGGCCACCGCGGTGGCCAGCTCCTGCCCGTTCATCAGGAAGCACCCGTCGCCCGCGACCGACACCACCTGCCGCCCGGGGTGGACCAACGACGCCGCGACGGCCGCGGGCACGCCGAAACCCATCGCGCCGTTGCGGGGCGCCAGCAGTGACGGGTAGCTGCGGTGGGGGAGGAAGCGTTGCGCCCACACCGCGTGGTTGCCCGCCCCGTACGTGACGATCGCGTCGGGCGCGAGCCGCCGGGCGAGCACCGCCATCGCGGCGTCGAGGTCGACGCCTCGCCCACCCGCGTCGGCACCGGGCGTCGCGAACCGTTCCTGCGCCGCGCGCAGCCGCTTCGCCCAGGCCGGGTCGGGTTCGGCGCCGTCACCGGGCAGCGCGGCGGCGAACGCCGCCGGGTCGGCGAGCAGGTGCAGGTCCACGCGGCGCTGGTGGGTGGACAGCTCCGGGTCCGGGTCGACGACGACTGTCACCGCGTCCGCCGACCCGCCGCGGTAGCCGCCCGACAGCACGTCGGCGTACCCGCACCCGACGAACAGCAGCAGGTCGGCGGCGTCGAGGGCGTCGGCGAGCACCGGGTTGCGGCCGTAGCCGAGCCATCCGACGAAGGACGGGCTCGCGGCGTCGACGACGTCCTGGGTGCGCCAGTCGGTGGCGATCGGCAGGCCGCGCCGCTCGCCCCACGCGGTCACGGCCGCGGCGGCGTCGGCGGTCCACCGGTCGCCGGCCAGCACCACCAGTGGGCGGCGGGCGGCGTCGAGCAGTTCGGCCAGCGCGTCCTGCTGTGCGGGCGCTACCGCCCCGGAGGCCACGGCGCGCGGCGCGGCGAGCGGCGCCGACGTGGGCTGCACGAGCACGTCCTCCGGCAGCCCGACGACGACCGGCCCCGGCCGCCCGGCCGCAGCGACGGCGAACGCCTCGGCGACCTGCGCCGCCGCACGGTCCGCCCGTTCGACGGTCAGCACCTTCTTCGCCGTCGAGCCGAACCACCCGGTCGGCGAGAACTCCTGGAACGACTCGCGGTCCCGGTCGTCCACCGGCACCAGCCCGACCAGCAGGACTGTGTTTTCACTGATGGATCTCCGCCTGGCGGCGTTGATCCATCAGACAAGCGTTGGCGGGGTGGCGTCCTGCCACGCGGTGTGCACGGCGATCGCCGCGTTCGCCGCGCCGGGCCCGCGGGTCACCATCGCGACCCCCGGCCGGCCGGTCAGGCGGGCCTCGGCCAGGGCCATGAAACCGGCCCCGCCCTCCTGCCGGCACACCACCGTCTCGATCGGGCTGTCGTGCAGTGCATCGAGCACCTCGAGGTAGCTCTCGCCCGGCACCCCGTACGCCCGACGGACGCCGAGCCGTTCCAGCTGGGCGACGATCGCCGCGCCCGCCGTCCGCTCAGCACCCATGGTCGCTCCGCACGCTCCGCTCGCGCCGATGTTCGCTCCGCAAGCTCCGCTCAGCCACGGCCGACCGTCGCATCATCGCCGATCGACACCCGCGGCGCGATCGCACCGCACACCGCGGTGATCAGGGCGATCCCGACGAGCAGCAGCGCGGCCGACCACGACGCCCCATCGGAGAACGCGAGCAGGGCGGTCGCGATCAGCGGGACGAAGCCGCTGACCACGCTCGCCGCGTTGGCCGAGATCGCGACCCCGCTGTAGCGCAGCCGGGCCGGGAACAGATCGGTGAGCAGGGCTCCGGACACGGCGTACGGGATCGACAGGCACGCGACGCCCACCGTCACCCCGATGATCACCAGCGCCGGGCTCGTCGTGTCGATCAGCCAGAACATCGGGAACGCGAACGCGGCCGAGACGAGCGCGCCGATCAGCGTGATCCGGCCGGGCCCGTACCGCTCGGCGAGGCGGCCGCCCGCGATCAGCACGAGGATCTCGACGACGGCGGCGACGAGCGTGGCCGTGAGCATCACCGAGGGGTCGACCCCGAGGCGGGTGCCGTAGGCGATGACGAACGTGGTGGCGAGGTAGAAGCCGCCGACGCCGAGCAGGGTCGACCCGGCCCCGACGAGCAGCTGCACGGGCGTGCGGAGCACGACGTCGCGCACCGGGGCGCTGGCCAGCTCGTCCTCGCGCAGGAGCTGCTCGAACAGCGGCGACTCCTCCACCCGGCGCCGGATGTAGAACGCGATGTAGAGCAGCGGGAACGCGGCGAGGAACGGGATGCGCCAGCCCCAGGCGTCGAAGCTCTCCGGCGGCAGCAGCGACACCGCGAGGAACGCCCCGGACGAGAGCAGCGTGCCGATCGGAGAGCCGATCTGCGGCATCGCCGCGTAGCGTCCGCGGTGCTCCTTCGGCGCATGCTCGACGGCGAGGGTCACCGCGCCGCCCCACTCGCCGCCGACCGCCACACCCTGCAGCAGCCGCAGCAGCGTGAGCAGCACCGGCGCCGCGACACCGATCGAGAAGAAGTCGGGCAGCAGGCCGATCAGACCGGTGACGACACCGATCATCGTCACGGTGATGAGCAAGCACTTCCGGCGGCCGATCCGGTCGCCGAGGTGGCCGAACAGCACGGCGCCGAGCGGCCGGGCGGCGAACCCGACGGCGAACGACGCGAACGCGCCTGCGGTCGCGACCACGGGGTCGTCGCTCGCGAAGTAGAGCCGGTTGAACACCAGCGACGCCGCGGTGCCGAACAGGAAGTAGTCGTACCACTCCAGCGCGGTGCCGACGAACGCGCCGAACGCGACCTTGCGCGCCTCGGCGTCGGTCACCGTCACCGGCTTCGACGGTTCAGCCATCCTCACCCTCCTGTCCTGCGAGCCCCATTGCTTCTGCCCCGTGCGTGCACCGGCCGCCGACGAACGTCGCGACCACGCCGGTCGTCCCGATCCGGTCGGCGGGCACGGCCGTGATGTCCTCCTCCAGCAGCACGAAGTCGGCGAGCTTGCCGGGCGTGAGGCTGCCCCGCTCGTGCTCCTCACCCGCGATCCAGGCCGCGTCGAGGGTGTAGGCGCGCAGCGCTGTGCTCGCGTCCACGCGCTCGTCGGGGCCGAGCACGGCCCCGGACGCCGAGTACCGCTCGACCATCGACTGCATCCCCAGCAGCGGCGCCCCGGACGCGACCGGGCGGTCCGAGCTGCCCGGCACCCGCAAGCCGGCGCGCAGGAAGCTGCCGTGGCGGTAGAGCGCGTCCGACCGCTCCGGTCCGACGGCCTCGGCCATCGTGTCGCCGATCTCGTACAGGAACCGCAGCTGCGGCACCGGCGTGACACCGAGCTGCGCCATCCGCGCGATCTGCTCCGGGGTCGTCACGGCCGCGTGCTCGATGCGCGGCCGGGCGTCGGCGCGCGGGTGTACCCGCTGCATCTCGGCGAACACGTCGAGGGCCAGATCGACGGCGCGGTCACCGATCGCGTGCGCGGCGATCCGCCAGCCCGCCGCGTGGGCGCCGACAATGCGGGCGCGCATCTCGTCGGGGTCGTCCTGGAAGTAGCCGTGCGAATGCCGGTCGCAGAACGGGTGCAGCATCGCGGCGGTGCGGGCGACCAGGGAGCCGTCCAGGAAGATCTTGACCGGCCCGATGCGCAGCCGGTCGTCGCCGAATCCCGTGCGCAGGCCGAGGTCCAGCCCGATCCCGGCCGGGTCCTCGGCGTGGCCGGGGAGCGGGTGCAGCACGTCGGCCACCGGCATGAGCTGCACCCGCACGGTGAGGTCCCCGGCGGCCCTGGCATGCTGGTAGGCGGCGAGCTCCCGCGGCGACCGCCCCACCCAGCCGCCGCCGATGCCGCACTCGGTGACGTGCGTGAGCCCCTCGGCGGCGTAGACGGCCGACGCCTTGCCGATCGCGCGGGCCAGGTCGCCCGTCGCGAACGGCACCAGCAGCACGTTCACGAGGTTCTGCGCCTGCTCCTCGAGCGTCCCGGTGGGGTCGCCCGACTCGTCGCGCACCACGACGCCGCCGGTGGGCACCGCGGCGGAGCCGTCCAGCACGCCGATCCGCTCCAGCACCGGGCTGTTCACGGTGGTGACGTGGCCGGAGCGGTGCTTGAGCACCACCGGGCGACCGCCCGCGGCCCGGTCCAGCTCCCGGCGGTGCGGGTGCCCGCCGATCGCGGTGTCGTCGTAGCCGGCGCCGATCACGAACGCGTCCGGGGCCAGCGTCGCGGCGCGCTCGGCGACCCGGTCGTAGAGGGTCGCGAGGTCACCGAGCCCGGTGAGGTCGACCTCGTCGAGGGCTGCGCCGAACCACGCCATGTGGTTGTGCGCGTCGCTGAACCCGGGCACCAGCGCGGCGCCCTGCGCGTCGATCTCGGTGCGCCCGCGCAGGCCGTCCGGATCGAGGGCGAGGACGCGGCCGTGGTGGACGGCCAGTGTCCGCGCGCGGGGTTGACCGTCGTCCATCGTGACGATCGTGGCGTTGCGGATGAGCAGGTTGACTTCCATCGTCACCCCAGGTGGTGGAGCCGGGTCAGCGGCAGGACGGGCGAGCGGTGCAGGGCGATCTCCCGGCCGTCGACGCGCACGGGCACCGGTTCCGGCGCCACCTCGACGTTCGGGGTCGCGGTGTTGTGCAGCATGTCGGCCGAGCCGAGGCCGCGGCTGCCGGCGATCGGGGAGTAGTTCCGCCCGGACGGCAGCGCGGCGTGCGCGTCGGCGTCGCCCAGGCACTGCTCGGAGACGAACACGTGCGCCAGCCGGGCGGGCGCGGCGCCCAGCCCGCCGTAGAACGGCAGCATCCGCCGCGGCTGGGTGAGCCGGGTGGAACCCGATCCGGAGCCGGCCGCGCCCCACGCGACGAAGCCCGACTTGATCACGAGGTCGGGCTGGGCGCCGAACCACGCCGGGTTCCACAGCACGATGTCGGCCAGGCGCCCGGGCCGGATCGACCCGACGTGCTCCGCGATGCCGTGGGCCACCGCGGGGTTGTGCGTGAGCTTGGCGAGGTAGCGCAGCACCCGAGCGTTGTTGGCGACGTCCGGGCCGGTCTCGCCGGCGAGCGCGGCCTGCACGTGGGCCAGCTGCCACGTCCGGCGCGCGGTCTCGGCGATCCGGCCCATGCCGAGCGCGTCGGAGTTGACAATGCTGATCGCGCCCTGGTCGTGCAGCCAGTTCTCGGCCGAGATCGCGTGCTCGCGGATCCGGCTCGCGGCGATCGCCGAGTCGCTGGGCACGTGTGCGTGCCCGCGGTGCACGGTCAGCGTCATCGGGCCGAGCTCCGCGACCGTCGACGGGGTGAGCGGCAGCGTCGGCGTCGTCGAGCTGGTGAGGACGTTCTCGCGGCCGACGATCGACAGCAGGTCGGGGTGCCCGCCGCCGCCCTCCACGTGGTAGGCGTGCACGGTGCGGCCGTCGACCGCGGCGAGGGTGTCGGCGAGGTAACCCGACTCGTTGAGCGTGTCGGTGTGCAGCGCCACCGGCAGGTCGGCGGCCTCGGCCACGCCGAGGCAGGTGTCGATCACCGCGGGCGTGGCGCCCCAGTCCTCGTGGATCTTGAACCCGCCGCAGCCGGACAGCACCGCCTGCTCCAGCAGGTCGGCCGAGGTCGACGAACCGCGGGCGAGGAACGCGGCGTTGATCGGCACGCCCTCCCAGCCCGCGATGAGCGAGTGCAGGTTGTAGCCGGGGTTGGCCCCGACGTCCCAGACCCCGCCGATCCCCATCCCGACGATCGTCGTGACGCCCGCCGACAGCGCGGCGGGCACCAGCTCCGCGTTGGACAGGTGCACGTGCGAGTCGACGATCCCGGGGGTGGCGATCAGGCCCTCGC
Organism: Pseudonocardia nigra; assembly: GCF_019396355.1. Taxonomy (GTDB): domain Bacteria; phylum Actinomycetota; class Actinomycetes; order Mycobacteriales; family Pseudonocardiaceae; genus Pseudonocardia; species Pseudonocardia nigra. The sequence continues at coordinate 12,763 of NZ_JAHKRK010000054.1, read as the reverse complement.
CGGTGATCATCGCGGTGTGCGCGTCGACCTCGAGGTCGACGCCGTCCTGCACGTCGGGGTTGCCCGCGCGGCCGACTCCGACGACGCGGCCGTCCTTGATGCCGATGTTCGTCTTGCGGACGCCCAGCACCGGGTCGAGCAGCACGACACCGAGCACGATCATGTCCAGCGCGCTCGCGCGGTCGGCCGAGCTGGACACGAGCGCCCCGTGCCGGGCGGTCTTCCCGCAGCCCCCGAGCAGTTCCTCGCCGGGCTCGGTGTCGTCGGCCTCGACCTCGACCCAGAGGTCGGTGTCGGCGAGCCGGATCCGGTCGCCGGTGGTGGGGCCGTAGAGCCGGGCGTAGCCGGTGCGGTCCATCGTCGTCATGCCGGGCCTCCGATCCGGACGACGGCGACCTCGCGCTCGGCGCCGGCGTCGATGCGCAGTGCGGTGCCCGCCGGGACGTCCAGCCGGTAGCGGGCGCCCTCGGGGGCGCGGACGTCCAGGGCGGAGTTCAGCCGGTCCAGTGGCACGTGCGAGGACACCCAGATCGGCAGCGGGCCGGTGTTGCGCAGCACCGCGGTGGCCCGCTCGCGGCCGGGGGCCAGCGTGACCTCGCCTGCGGCGGGGCGCACGGCACCGGGGCCGTCGGCGGGCGGCGGACCGAACGGCGCGTCGACGTGCACGAGCACGGACCCGTGCGGGAACAGCGCCTCCACCTGCAGCGACGGGACGGCCGCCGGCACGCCGTCGACGAGCCGGTCGGGCGCCACGACCTGGCGCGCCCGCTCGACGACCTCGGCGTAGGGCACGTCGTCCCAGGCCAGCTCGCAGATCTCGTCGCACACGAGCGCGATCGCCTCCGGCGCGCCCAGCTTGGCGCCGCGCGCGAGCCGGCGTCGGGCCAGGTCGGCGCCGCTCGCGAGCAGCAGCCGCTCCTGTTCGCGTGGCGTCAGATGCATAGCCGGTCCTCGTTCGGCATCGGCACAGGATCCGGGTGCGAGGGTCCTGCTGGAAGACGAAGGCGCCACGAAAAGTGCGGCGTAGATTGTGCAAATGCCCCGTGCAGTGGAGACGGAACGCTGGATCGCTCTGGTCGGCAGGCTGCGCAACGACGCCGACGACCTCGTCGCGGCGTTCGTGACGCGCGTGCGGGCGATCCCGCCGTACGGGCGCGGGGTCGTCCCGCAGGCGCGGATCGAGGCCGACGCCGACCTCACGTTCGAGTACCTGCTGCGACGGGTGGCGGGGCTCGCCGTCCCGGACCGGCTGGTGGGCGTCGGTGCGGCGATCGGACGCGACCGGGCGCGCCGGGGCGTGCCGCTCAACGACCTGCTGACCGCGGTCCGGCTCGACTTCCGGGTGCTGTGGGAAGGGCTGCGCGAGCGCGCCGACCCCAGCGACGAGCCGCTGCTCGTGGCCCGCGTCGAGGACGTGTGGACGGTGGTGGAGGACTACACGACCCAGATCCAGGTGAGCTACCAGGCCGAGGCCGCGCTGCTGGCGCGGGAGCGGCTGGGGGAGCGCACGATGCTCGTCGCGGCCCTGCTGGGCAGCGAGGACCCCGACCCGGACGAGGTGGCGCGGCTGGCCGTCGCACTCGACGTCGACGTGGACGCCGACCTGCTCGTCGCGGCGTCCTCGGCGTCCTCGGCCGCGCTGCTGCGGCAGGCGGCGGACCGGCTCGGGTCCGGCGGCCGCATGGTGCACGTGCAGTCGACGGGCCGGCACAGCGTGCTGCTCGCCCGGTGGAGCGGCGGCACGGGCGCGGCCGTGCGGGCCGCGCTCGCCGGCGTGCCGTGCGGCGTCGGCCCGCTCGCGCACGGGCTGGCGAACGTGCCGCGCAGCGCCCGGCTCGCCGCCGAGATCGTCGACGTGCTGCCCGCCGTCGACGGGCCGCGCGAACTGCGCGACGCCTGGCTCGCGCTCGCCTCCGCCCGGCTGGCCGACACCGCCGCCGACCTGGTCGACTCCGTGCTCGGCGGCCTCACCGACGCCGCCCCCCGCGAGCGGGACCGGCTGCTGGAGACGGTGCGGGCGTTCGCGCGCACCGGCTCGGTGCAGGGCGTGGCGGGGGAGCTGTACTGCCACCGCAACACGGTGCTCAACCGGCTGCGCCGGTTCGCGGAGCTCACCGGCCGCGACGTCACGGTTCCCGCCGACGCCGCGGTGGTCCTCCTCGCGCTGGAGTCCGCCGCCCCCTGACCCGCGAGTCGCCCGTTCCCGACAGGTGAGTCGCCCGTTCCCGACGCGCGAGTCGCCCGCTTCGGTCAGGTGAGTCGCCCGGTCCTCGCGGCGGGTCCCGGCCCGGCCTGCGCGAGCCGGGAGATTCGTGCGACCCAGAGGGCTTGACGCGCGTGGGTACTGTCGGGCGCCATGACCGACACCGCCTTCTGGCACCCCTTCGCCGCCATGGGCGCCGTGCGCGACGCCGAGTTCGTGATCACGCGCGGCGAGGACGTCTGGCTCTGGGACGACGCGGGCCGCCGCTACCTGGACGCCACGGCCAGCCTGTGGAACGTCAACGTCGGGCACGGCCGCGCCGAGATCACCGAGGCCGTGACGCGCCAGATGCGCGAGCTGGCGACGTACCAGACCTTCGGTGATGTCACCAACCGCCCGGCCCGGGAGCTCACCCGGCGGCTCGCCGAGCTGGCCCCGGTGCCCGGCGCGAAGATCTTCCTGGTCAACGGGGGTGGCGACGCGATCGACACCGCCGCCAAGATCGCCCGCGAGTACTGGGCCCGCAGCGGCGCGCCCGAGCGGACCGTGCTGATCAGCCGCGAGCACGCCTACCACGGCACCTACGGCTTCGGCACGTCCCTGGCCGGGATGCCGCCGAACCGGCTGGCCGGCCCGTTCGTCCCGGACGTCGTGCAGGTCGCCTACGACGACCCCACCGCACTGGAGGTGGAGCTGGAGCGGCTCGGCCCCGAGCGGGTCGCCGCGTTCTTCGTCGAGCCGGTGATCGGCGCGGGCGGCGTGCTGCCCCCGCCGCCGGGGTACATCGAGCGGGTCCGCGAGATCTGCGCCCAGCACGGCGTGCTGTTCGTCGCCGACAGCGTGATCTGCGGGTTCGGTCGGCTCGGCGACTGGTTCGGCGTCGACCGGTTCGGCATCGAGCCCGACCTGATCACGTTCGCGAAAGGCGTCACGAGCGGGTACCTGCCGCTCGGCGGCGTGGTGGCACACGAGCGCGTCGCGGCCCCGTTCTGGGAGGCGGGTGCGCCGCCGTTCCGGCACGGGGCGACGTATTCCGGCCACCCGACGGCCTGCGCCGCGGCACTGGCGAACCTCGACGTGATGGAGCACGAGGGTCTGCTCAAGCGCGCCGGCGAGCTCGAGGGGAGCATGTACGCCGCGCTGCGGACGCTGGGCGACCACCCACTCGTGTCGGAGGTCCGCGGCGGCACGGGGGTGCTCGGCGCGCTGGAGATCGACCCGGAGCGGCGGGCCGCCGACGCCGCGCTGCCGGCGAAGGTGGCCGCCGCGGCCCGGGAGCGCGGCGTACTGATCAGGCCGATGATCTCCGCGCTGGCCGTCTCGCCGCCGCTCACCCTGACCGATGAGCACCTCGACCTGCTCACCGACGCCGTCCGCGGTGCCCTGGACGCGGTCGCCTAACCGGGCGACTCGCGGGTCGAGAACGGGCGACTCGCGGAGAGCTTCTCGGCGGATCGCCACGAGGTGGCAGCTTTCGTCGTTCTGACGATGCGGAAACGCATCTCGGCACCACGGGTCCGCGTTCGCGCGCACGGATCGCCCGACTCGCGCGCACGCGGACCCCGACTCGCGGGCGCTCGTCGTCCGGCTCGCGGCAGGTCGTGCCGACTCGCGCGCCACTTTGTGCCGATTCGCGGGTCAGGGGTCGGGGGTGAGCTGGAGGGCGAGCCAGAGTTCGGCGCGGAAGCCGGGGGAGTCGAGGGTGCGGCCGGTGAGCGCCTCCACCCGGCGCATCCGCTTGCGGAGGGTGTGGCGGTGCACGCCGAGCCGGTCGGCGGCGGGCTCCCACTGGCCGTGGTGAGCCAGCCACTCCCGTAGTGACGCGACGAGCTGTCCGCCGTGTCGGGCGTCGTGCCGGGCCAGCGGCGCGAGCAGGGCCTCGGCGAACGCGGCGGCTTCGGCGGGGCGCACCAGGTCGAGCAGCGCGGTGCCGGCCAGGTCGGCGAAGTGCCGCACGCCGCAGCCGCTGCGCAGCGCCGCCTCCGCGGCCCGGCGCGCCTGCCGGTGCCCGCGCTCGACCGCGTCGTCGCCGACCGGTTCGGACACCCCGACGGCCACGCCCGGGTGCTGCGCGGCGACGGCCGCGAGGCGGGCCACCGAGTCGGTCTCGGTGTCGACCAGCGCGACCACGGCGTCGTCGAGCTCGGCCGCGAACGGTGCGGGCTGCTCCGCCACCGTCAGCACCCCGAGCAGCTCCCGGCGCGCGTCGGCGCGCCCGGTCACGGCGACGACGCGCAACGGCGCGGCCGGCAGCGGCCCGGTCAGGGCGGCGACGATCGGGCGCACCGCGTCGGTCCCGCCGGCGAGCGCCATCCGCAGCAGCGCGGTGCGCAGGGCGCGGCCCCCGGCGTCGAGCGTGGACGGCCCGGCGTGCAGCAGCGTGAGGAGCGAGACGGCCGACCCGATGATCTGCATGTCGGCGGGGGCGAACCCGCGGGCCCGGCCCGCCGCGAGCAGGCCACGGCCCTGCACGCGCAGCGGCTGCAGCACCACCTGACCCCCTCGTCCGGTGACGGTCACGCTGGTGCGGCCTCGGTGCCTGCGAATGCGTTCGACCTCGGCGGTCAGGTCCGGGAGCTGCTCGCCTGCGGTCCCCGGAACCGCGTGCACCGGCGCGCCGGACGCGTCGAGCAGCAGCACCCACGCGTGGAGCCGCTGGGCCAGGCGGTGCAGCACGCGCACCGGCCCGTCCGGTTCGAGCGCGGCGGCGGTCAGCGCGCGCTGCGCCTCGTCGCTGCGCACCACCTCGGCGTACGCGTCGGCGGCGAGCGCGGCCGACACCGCCTTGCTGATCGCGATGAACGGGGTGCGCTCCGGGATCTCCAGCAGCGGCAGGCCGAGCGCGTGGGCAGCCGCGAGCAGTGCGGCGGGCACGGCCGCGTGGCTCAGTCCCGTGCCGAACCCCAGGCCGGCGACGTCGCGGTCGACGAGCTTCCGGACGAACGCGGCGTGGTCGGTGCCCTCGCCCAGACCTATCCCTGTGGTGAGGAGCAGTTCGCCCCCGTCGAGGTATGCGGCCGGGTCGGGCAGCTCGCTGATGTGCACCCAGCTGACGGCGCGGTCGAGCAGCTCGGCGCCGCACGCCGGGCGCAGGCCCAGCGCGCGGTCCTCCACGAGGCTGCGCAGCGTGGCGGGCACGGGTTCCTCCAGGCCGGCAGGGGGTGCCGGATCGGCGCGATCAGGGGGACGAAGGTGCCGCTGTGGACACTACCGCCGCACCGTGACCGTGATCACCCTGGGGACACCCGTCGCGAGGAGAAGCCGATCATGACGCAGACCGCCGAGCCGTCGGCAGCTCAGACCCCGGGAGCAGGGCGCTACGTCGGGCAGAGCGTCCGACGCCGCGAGGACGCCGCGCTGCTGACCGGCCGGGCCACGTGGACCGACAACATCACGCTGCCGGGCATGCTCCACATGGCGGTCCTGCGCAGCCCGCTGGCGCACGCCCGGATCCGCGGGATCGACGGCGACGCGGCCCGCGCCCTCCCCGGCGTGGTCGCGGTGCTCACCGGTGAGGACGTGGCGGGCGAGTTCGCGATCGGGCTGCCGTGCGGCTGGCCGGTCACGAGGACATCAAGATCCCCGATCACCCGCCGCTCGCCCGCGGGGAGGTCAACCACGTCGGGGACGGCGTCGCGGTCGTCCTGGCCACCGACCCGCGCACGGCGCAGGACGCGCTCGGGCTCGTCGAGGTCGACTACGACGAGCTGCCCGCCGTCGTCGACATCGAGGCGGCCCTGGAGCCCGGCTCGCCGCTCGTGCACGAGGACCTCGGCACCAACCACTGCTACACCTGGCCGCTGGCGGTCGGCGACGTGGACGCCGCGTTCGCGCAGGCCGACGTCGTGGTCGAGGGCCGGTACGAGCAGCAGCGTGTGCTGCCCTCGCCGATGGAGCCGCGCGCGGTCGTCGTCAACCCGGACCCGGTCGGCGGCGGGTTCACCGTCTACACCTCCACCCAGGTGCCGCACTTCGTCCGCGACCTGATCGCGATGGTCTGCGGGATCTCCGACAGCAAGATCCGGGTGGTCGCGCCGGACGTGGGTGGCGGGTTCGGCTCGAAGCTCAACCTGTACGCGGAGGAGGCGCTCGCCCTCGCGCTGGCCCGCCGGCTCGGCGCGCCGGTCAAGTGGACGGAGACGCGCTCGGAGAACCACATCGCCACCACGCACGGCCGCGGCCAGGTGCAGCGCATCGCCGTGGCGGCCACCCGCGAGGGGAAGATCCTCGGGATGCGGGTGAACCTGCTCGCCGACATGGGCGCCTACCTGCAGCTGCTCACCCCGGGCATCGCCGTCTTCGGCGCCTTCACCTACTGCGGGCTCTACGACTTCGGCGCGTACTCCTTCGAGTGCAAGGGCGTGTTCACCAACCTCACCCCGACCGACGCCTACCGCGGCGCCGGCCGCTCCGAGGCCGCCTACGCGCACGAGCGGATCATGGACGACCTGGCGCGCGAGCTGGGGATGGATCCCGCCGAGGTGCGCCTCGCGAACCTCATCGAGCCGTTCGACGAGCCGCGCGTCGTCCCGTCCGGGGTGATGTACGACTCGGGCAACTACGAGGCCTGCATGCGCAAGGCGATCGAGGTCGTCGGCTACGACGAGCTGCGCGCCGAGCAGCGCCGCCGCCGGGAGGCCGGGGAGCCCGTGCAGCTGGGCATCGGGATCGGCAACTTCACCGAGAGCGGCGGGCTGTCACCGTCGAAGGTCGCCGCCGGGGTGCGGCTGCAGAGCGGCGGCTGGGAGGCCGCCACCGTCCGGATGACGATCAGCGGCAAGGTCGAGGTCGTCACGGGCACCTCCCCGCACGGCCAGGGCCACGAGACGGCGTGGGCGCAGATCGCGGCCGACGCGCTGGGGGTGCACCCCGACGACGTCGAGGTGCTGCACGGCGACACCGCCGTCGCCCCCTTCGGCCGCGACACCTACGGCTCGCGCAGCCTCCCGGTGGGCGGCGTGGCGGTGCACGTGGCGGCCGGGAAGGTCGCCGCGAAGGCCCGCACGATCGCCGCGCACCTGCTGGAGGCCAACGAGGACGACCTGGAGTTCACCGGCGGCCGGTTCTCCGTGGCCGGCACTTCCGGACCCGGCGTCACGATCCAGGAGATCGCGATGGCCGCCTCGCTGGCGAACAACCTGCCCGAGGGCATGGAGCCCAACCTGACCGCCGACACCCACTTCGACCCGCCCAACTTCACCTGGCCGTTCGGCACCCACATCTGCGTCACCGAGGTCGACACGGAGACCGGGCGGGTCGAGATCGTCCGCTACGTCGCCGTGGACGACTGCGGGCCGGTCGTGAACCCGGCGATCGTCGAGGGCCAGCTGCACGGCGGCATCGCGCAGGGCGTGGCGCAGGCGCTCTACGAGAAGGCGACCTACGACGCGGCGGGCAACCCGACCACCGCCACGCTCGCCGACTACCACTTCCCGACCGCCATGGACCTGCCGAACTTCACCCTGGAGCAGACGATCACTCCGTCGCCCACGAACCCGATGGGCGTGAAGGGGATCGGCGAGTCCGGGGCGATCGGGTCCTCGCCCGCCGTCGTCAACGCGGTGATCGACGCGGTGTCCCACCTCGGGGTCACCCACCTCGACATGCCGGTCACCCCGGAGCAGATCTGGCGGGCGATCGGTGCCGCGCGCGACACTTCGGCCACGACGAGCACGAGCTGACCGGGAGGGCCGGACATGGTGGCGATCAACTGCGACATGGGCGAGGCCTTCAGTATCTACCGCTGCGGCGACGACGAGGGGCTGATGCCCTGGATCACGCTGGCCAACGTGGCCTGCGGCTTCCACGCCTCGGATCCGCGGGTGATGCAGCGGACGGTGGCGCTGGCGAAGGAGCACGGCGTGGCCGTGGGGGCGCACCCGTCGCTGCCCGACCGCGAGGGTTTCGGCCGCCGCGAGATGAAGATGGAGCGCGACGAGCTCACCGCGTGCGTCATCTACCAGGTGGGCGCGCTGTCGGGCTTCCTGCGCGCCCAGGGCATGGAGCTCAACCACATCAAGCCGCACGGCTCGCTCTACGGGATGGCCGCGCGCGACGAGCAGGTGGCCGAGGCGGTGGCCGACGCCGCCGGGGTCTTCGGCGTGCCGCTGATGGGCATGTCCGGCACCGCCCACGAGCGGGTCTGGGGTGCGCGGGACAGTGGGTTCCTCTCGGAGTACTACGCCGACCTGGACTACCGCCCGGACGGCTCGCTGATCATCACCCGCGAGCACGCCGCGTTCGACCCGGCGTCGTCGGCGCAGAAGGCGGTCCGCGCCGTGACCGAGGGCGTCGCCACGGCCGTCGACGGCACCGAGATCCCGGTGCGCGCCGACTGCGTGTGCGTGCACTCCGACACCCCCAACGCCGTCGACCTGGCCAAGGCCGTGCACGAGGCGCTGCGGCCGCACCTGTCCTGATCCCGAACACTGAGGAGCCCGAGTGAGCCGTCACGAGGTCGTCTCGCCGATCCCCGGCGTCTTCTACCGCAGGCCCGACCCCGACAGCGACGTGTTCGCCGCCGAGGGCCAGTCCGTCGCGGCCACCGACACGGTCTGCCTCGTCGAGGTGATGAAGTCCTTCCACCACGTCCCGGCGGGCGCGGCGGGCACGGTCGTCGAGTTCCTCGTCGAGAACGAGGACGTGGTCGACGCCGGGCAGCCGGTCGCGGTGATCGAGGCCGGATGAGCGAGCTTGCGAGCGAATCAATGTCACAGCGCGTGCGCGGAGCGCCAGCCGAGCGTCGGCGAGGCTGTGCGTGAAGCGGCTCCTCGTCGCCAACCGCGGGGAGATCGCGGTCCGGATCATCCGGGCCGCGCGCGACCTCGGTATCTCCACGGTGGCGGTGCACAGCACTGCGGACGCCGAGGCGCTGCACGTCCGGCTGGCCGATGCGGCCGTCGAGATCGGGCCCCCGCCCGCCGGCAAGAGCTACCTCGTGGCGGACGCGATCCTCGAGGCCGCGCGCTCGACCGGGGCCGACGCCGTGCACCCCGGGTACGGGTTCCTCTCCGAGCGGGCGGGGTTCGCCGCCGCGGTCGCCGACGAGGGCCTCGCGTTCGTCGGGCCGCGCGCGGACGTGATCGAGCAGATGGGCGACAAGGTCGCGGCCCGGCAGGTCGCCGCGGCGGCCGGGGTGCCGACGGTGCCGGGCACCCCGGGCGGGGTCGCGGACGTCGACGCCGCCGTGGCCGCCGCGGACATCGGCTACCCCGTGATGCTGAAGGCCGCGGCGGGCGGCGGCGGGCGCGGCATCCGCGTCGTCGATGACGAGGCCGGGCTGCGCTCGGCGTTCCCGGCCGCGTCGCGGGAGGCGGCGAGCGCGTTTGGCGACGGCCGCATGTACCTGGAGCGCTTCGTCCGGCGGGCGCGGCACGTCGAGGTGCAGGTGCTCGGCGACGGCAGCGACGCCGTGCACTTCTTCGAGCGGGAGTGCTCGCTGCAACGGCGCAGGCAGAAGGTCGTGGAGGAGGCGCTCGCGCCGGGGATCGATGCCCGGGTGCGGGACGCCATGACCTCCGCCGCGGTGCGCCTGGCGCGCGAGGTCGGCTACGCCAGCGCCGGGACCGTGGAGTTCCTCGTCGACGACGAGACGCACGAGTTCTTCTTCATCGAGATGAACACCCGCATCCAGGTCGAGCACCCGACCACGGAACTGGTCACGGGAGTCGACCTGGTCACCGAGCAGTTGCGCATCGCGGCGGGTGAGCCCCTGCGGCACGGCCAGGCCGACATCACCGCGCGGGGCTGGGCGCTCGAGTTCCGGGTCAACGCGGAGGACCCGGCCCGGGGCTTCCTGCCCTCGCCGGGCCGCGTCGGGCGGGTGACGCTGCCCGCGGGGCCGTGGGTGCGGGTCGACACGTGGCTCGAGCCCGACACCGCCGTCCCGCCGTTCTACGACTCGCTGCTGGCCAAGGTCGTGGTGTGGGGCGAGGACCGGGAGACCGCGATCCGCCGGTCCCGCCGCGCGCTGGCGGAGTTCACCGTGGACGGCGTGCCGACCACGGCGGGGCTGTTCACCAAGATCCTTGAGCAGCCGTGGTTCGCGGCGGGGCAGTTCCACACCGGGACGCTGGAGCAGTGGTTGGCCGACCGCGAGGAGGGATCCGCATGACGGACGTGCAGGCCGCCCGGTACAGCTGGGGCGGCGACGAGTTCGTGTTCGTCGAGCTGGCCGAGGCGATGAGCCTGCAGGCCAACTTCCGCGTCATGGCGATCGCCAAGGCGCTGCGTGAGCTGCGGCCCGACGGCGTGCTGGAAATCTGCCCGGCCAACGCGTCCTACCAGGTGCGCTACGACCCCGACGTGCTCGAGCCGCAAGAGCTGCTCGCCGTCCTGCAGGACCTGGAGAAGCAGGTCGGGGACGCCCACGACCTCGCGCTGCCCACGCGGGTGCTGGAGATCCCGGTGCTCTACCGGGACCCGTGGACCACCGAGACGCTCATGCGCTTCCGGGACCGGCACCAGGACCCCGAGGCCACCGACATCGAGTACGCGGCCCGCATCAACGGCTACGCGGACGTGGACGAGTTCATCGCGGCGCACTCCGGCTCGCCGTGGTTCACCTCGATGGTCGGGTTCGTGGCCGGGCTGCCGTTCAAGTACCAGATGGTGCCCCGGGATCGGCAGATCGTGGTGCCCAAGTACCTGCGGCCGCGCACCGACACCCCGAAGCAGACCGTCGGTTACGGCGGCTGCTTCTCCTGCATCTACTCGGTGCGCGGCGCGGGCGGCTACCAGATGTTCGGAATCACGCCCGCCCCGATCTACGACCCCACCCAGTCGTTGCCCGACTTCACCGACTTCATGGTGCTGTTCCGTCCCGCCGACATCGTGAAGTTCACCCCCATCGACCGGGAGCGCTACGACACACATGTCGCGGAGGTGGAGGCCGGGACGTTCCGGGTGAAGGCGCGGCCCGTGGAGTTCAGCCTGCAGCCGTTCCTCGACGACCCCGACGGTTACAACGCCCGGCTCCTGGAGGTCCTGTCATGACCGACGAGATCGAGGTGCGCAAGCCGGGCCTGTCCACCACGGTGCAGGACGCCGGCCGCACGGGCTACTACCACCTGGGGATCCCGCCATCGGGCGCGCTCGACCAGTACTCGCTGCGCGCGGCGAACCTGCTCGTCGGCAACCCGGCGGGCGCCGCGGTCCTGGAGTGCGTGTACCTCGGGCCGGAGCTCGCGTTCTCGGCCGACGCCGTCGTCGCCGTCACCGGCGCGAGCATGACCCCGAAGGTCAACGGGGAGGAGCGGCCGATCTGGGAGTCCTTCGCCGTGCGGGCGGGCGACGTACTCGATTTCGCCTACCTCACCGCGGGGGCGCGGGCCTACGTCGCGGTGTCGGGCGGCATCGACGTCCCGGAGGTGCTGGGCAGCCGGTCGACCTACGGCCTGGGCGCGCTGGGCGGGTTCGCCGGCAGGCCGCTCGCCGCGGGGGACCGGCTCCCGGTCGGGAAGAGCCCGGGTGCGGCCGTCGGACGGAGCGTGCCCGCCGAGCTGCGGCAGACGCTGAGCAAGGACGTCGAGGTACGGGTGGTCATGGGCCTCTACGACCACCGGCTCACCGACGCGGGCCGGGAGAGCTTCCTCGGCACGACCTGGACGCTCACCCCCGTGGCCGACCGGATCGGCTTCCGCTACAAGGGTGCCGAGCTGGAGACCGTGGAGCGGGAGCCGCCGTTCGGGGCGGGCCAGGACCCGTCGAACATCGTCGACGCCCCCTACCCGATCGGTTCGATCCAAGTGCCCGGCGGCGTCGAGCCGATCATCCTGCACCGCGACGCCGTGTCCGGTGGCGGCTACATGATGGTCGGTACCGTCCTCTCCGGTGATCTCGACATCGTGGCGCAGTCGGCGCCGAACACCCGCACGCGGTTCGTGGCCGTCGACCTGGAGGAGGCGCTCACGGCCCGCGCCGACCACCGGCAGCGGTCCCGGCGGCTGGCGGAGGCCCTCTCGCCCTGACGACCCGCCGGCACGCACGCATGCACGCTCCGCACGTCCGGGTGATCCTCCTGTGAGGATGGCCACTCGACCGGGCGGAGTGACGGTCGTGACCGCGCCTTCCCGCCGATCTGCTCGTTGGACCCGAGACGACAGGCGGGACGGGAGAGTGCGATGGCTGAGGCGGTGGGTGGACGACACAGCGCGACCCGGCAAGCCGCCGACGACGCGGCCGGGGACGTGCGACACCCCGACGGCGACGTCCGGACGGAGACCCCCGCGGGCGACCCGGCCGAGCAGGCGGCCGTGACCCCGCCCGTGCCGGCGCCCTTGCCCGGGGCGCCGGACCTGGAGGGGCTCGCCCGCCGGCGCCGTGCGGCCGAAGCCGCCGCGGAGGTGGCCGAGTCGCGGGCTGCCACCGCCGCGGCCGCTGCCTCGGCCGCCATCGCCGCCGCCGCCCGTGCCGCCGAGGAGGCCGAGGCCGCCGCGGACGAGGCCGCGCGCGCCGCGGAGGAGGCGGAAGCGGCGGCCGCCGCCGAGGAGCGCGCCATCGCCGTCACCGCGGGCGAGGCCACCGGAGTGCTTCCGGCCATGCCGGCGGCCGCGGGGTCGG
>NZ_JAHKRK010000521.1 GCF_019396355.1 Pseudonocardia nigra | reverse complement strand
CTACGCCGTACTCCGCGAACTCCAGACCCTGCTCGGCATCTGGACCGGCGCCTGCCGCACCTGCCTGCAACCCGTCCCGACGCGACGACCCCACTCACCTAACTCGACCTAACAAAGCCCTACTAGTGCTGCATCAGGCAACGTTTGCCCTGTCGACGACGTCGCGTAGGCGTCGGTCGTCGGCATGGCGGTTCCGCCAGATGATGTAGCGGCGGATCATGCTGCCCTGTTCGGCGTGGGTGGCGTGGTCGGTGCCGTCGAGGGTGAAGTAGCGCAGTGCCGTGAACTGGGCCTCGATGCGGTTGAGCCAGGAGGAGTTCGTCGGCGTGTAGGCGATCTCGACGTTGTTCGCCTCGGCCCAGTCGGCGACGCGACGGCACTTCTTCGTGGTTAGGTGCGGGGAGAAGTTGTCGCAGACGATCGCGATGCGGACCTCGGCCGGGTAGAGCGTGCGCAGGTAGCGGCAGAACTGCAGGAACTCGGTCCGCCGCTTGACCGGCTTGATGTGGCCGTAGAGCTTGTCCTTGCCCAGGTCCAGGGCGGCGAACAGGTGTCGCACTCCGCCGTAGCGGTTGTAGGTGGCCCGCCGCCGCCGGCGCGGCTCGCAGTCGGAGTCCCGATGCCTGCCGCCGCGCTCGGCCCACTGCCGTCCGGGGTGGGGCATCAGGTTGAGCGGCCCGAACTCGTCCATACAGAAGATCACGTCGGGTTCTCCGGTCTCGGGTATGACCTCGCCGTCGGCGATGGCGTAGAGGTGCTCGACCCGTGCCTTTTTGGTCGCGTAGTCGGGGTCCCGCCAGGGCCCCGGCGTTCTGATCATTTAGGTGTTACGTCCGGTTTTTTCCGGTTGGCTCGCCCTGGTCAGTGCGGGAGACGAGGGGGCTGAGTTGCCAGGCGAGCGCGGCTCCTGATGATCTTTCAGG
>NZ_JAHKRK010000520.1 GCF_019396355.1 Pseudonocardia nigra | reverse complement strand
TGCACGACGACCTGCGCCGGGTGCTGGGCACGCTGGAGGACCGGGAGTCCCAGGTCATCCGGATGCGCTACGGCCTCGACGACGGCCAGCCGCGCACCCTCGACCAGATCGGCCGCCGCTTCGGGCTGTCCCGCGAGCGCGTGCGCCAGATCGAGCGCGAGGTCATGGCGAAGCTGCGGGTCGGGGAGCGGGCCGACCGGCTGCGCGCCTACGCCAGCTGATCCGCTCGCGCCTGCCCCGCCCCTGGCTCTGACCGGCACCACCCGATCGGGGTCTCCGCCAGCCGGCCCGGGCCGCTCTTGGTTCAGCGGCGGCTCGACTGCGTCTGAACTGCGCTCGCCCGATGAGCCGACGCGGCGCACTGTCGCGTGATCCGGCAGCACCCCCGGGTGCTGCCCGGCGGGACCTGCAGTCGACGAACGAACCTCGTGGAAGGAAGACCACGCCGGTGGCGAACGCCGCAATGCAGGGTGCGCCTGCGCCCAGCTCAGTTGGGACCGGTGGGTGGGCCTGTCCTCCGACGACGGCTGTAGCGCGTCGCTGGCGGAGGGTGGGCCCGGCTGCTCGAAGGGCGCGTTCGCCACTCGGGATCGGTCGCGGAGTCCGCGCACGAGCTCGGCGGCGTACCACGCGTTGTGGCGTGGTCGCCAGTCCAGTTCGTTACCGGGCTCGCTGTGCGCACACGGTTGCGGATCTGCTGCAGCACCCGGACCCCGCGCTCGGGCGGCGGCCCGGGTAGCGCTGCCAGGCGGGGGCGGCGGGCGACGAAGAGGGGCGCCATGATCCGAACGACCTAGGCTAGGTGGCTGGTGTCGAACGGCTGGTTCGGGAGCGGGACCGGGTCGGCGTGTGGTTCATGCGGGCTCCTGGGTGGGGATGGGGCCAGGTGTCAGGCCAGGCCGGGATGCGGTTCCGCGGAACCGCG
>NZ_JAHKRK010000519.1 GCF_019396355.1 Pseudonocardia nigra | reverse complement strand
GCCCTCCGGAGACACCCCCTCCGACCCGTCGTGCGCCACCCGGCGATCATCCCCAGAGGCGACCACCAGACGACACACCTCGACCGGCGTGTCGGCGCCAAGATCAACCTAACGCAAGGCCATTGCGGTCGGGGCCGGCGCGGTCGAGCGTGACCCGCAGCAGCACGCGCCGCTCGGCCCGCATCGCCGCCCGGTATTCGTCCCAGTTCTCGTGCTCGCCTGCCGTGCGCCGGTAGTAGTCCACCAGGCCGTCCATCGCGTCCGGCAAAGAGACGATCTCGGCGCGGCCGTCCACCTGGATCCACCGGCCGAAGAACCCGTCCGGCAGCACGCACAGCCACAGCCGTGGGTCCCTGCGCAGGTTGCGCACCTTGACGGCGGTCTCCCGGGTGCTCACCACCACACGTCCCTCGTCGTCCACCGCGACCAGGACCGGCGACATCTGCGGCCTGCCGTCGTCGCGCATCGTGGCCAGCACCGCTCGGTGCTGCTCGCGAATGACCTTCCGCGCCTCATCAAGGTCCATTCGAGGACGGTAGTACGCCAAACGACCGAGCGCAGAACACAACGACTCGGTGGTACGCCAACGGCTGGCGGCTACCGGGAGTGGAAATGTTGCCCGGGCAGCGGATTCCCCGCGCCGGCCGGGCCATAGGTCGTACCGGTTGTGTGCGGGCTGGGAAGGTGCGGGTGAGCTTTATCGATCGGTTGCGCCGGCTCGAGCGGCGGACCGGTCCGGACGATCCTGCGTTCGTCGCTGCGCTGGAGCGGCGGTGGTCCGAGCTGCCGGAGGCCGCCGGGCGCGACGCCAGCTACCCGTTGCGCCCGCGTCCGAACGGCCGGCATCGGGGCGATCCTGTCGGGCGGGTGACAATCGCGCGTTGTTCGCGTCGCTGCGGGCACCCAGCGGAGTGCGGTGGCCACCCTGGCCGGCGTGT
>NZ_JAHKRK010000518.1 GCF_019396355.1 Pseudonocardia nigra | reverse complement strand
GCAAGAAGAAGAAATCCGCGCGCTCAAACGCCGCGAAACACCACCGGCTACGCGGCCAAGGCGAAATCCGAGCGGCGATTAGCCGGATAATCGAAGAACAGCAGGTCGACCTCGAGGTTGAGCAGGTGCGCGACCGCGTCGAACACCCCGCGCGCGAGCTTGTTTTCGATGGCGATCAGCCAGTCCATGGCCCGGTAGCAGGCGTCGTCGGACACCGCGTCGAGACCGGGAACGTGCACGTCGTGGGCGACCCACGAGGTCGCGGCCAGTTTCGAGGACGGCGCCAGGGCCCGGTTCGCGACCAGCGCGAACAGCACCCGCTCCACCACCGGATCCCGGCGCGTCCCGGCGGCGAGGCGGCGCAGCAGGGTATCGATCCCCAGCCGGTGCCACAGCCCGTCGAGCAACCACGCCCCACCCAGCGGGCGGGACTGGACGAACTCCAGCCCGGGGACCCCGACCGCCCGCGCCCGATCCGAGCCCGCCTCGACGCCCACAACCCGGGTCAGGGCGGTGATCAGGCGCTCGATCGCGGCCCGGTCGAGCTGATCGGCCCGCCCGAACGAGTACAGCACCTTCGTCCGCGACGTCTTCGCCGCCGGGTCCCACTCGTTGTGCGCCAACTGCAGGTAGGACACCTTCGACCCGTCCCGGTTCCGCCGGGTCGACGTGCGCACGAACACGCCACCAAACGTTACACGACCTACTGCAGCTCACCGCTAGTAGCGCCCAAGTCGTGTTACTAGGGCTTTCGCCGTGCTGGACCAGATCGCAGAACGTTGACCTGCACCAACACCCGTGATCATGCACCAGATGGCAGATTCAGCCAGTGGAAGCATGCGACTCGACAAGCTCGGTGAATAGCTCGGAGGGCTTCTTCCAGTTGTGAATCTTACGGGGTCGGTCGTTGATTTCGGAAGCCACCATCGCGAGATAGTCCGG
>NZ_JAHKRK010000517.1 GCF_019396355.1 Pseudonocardia nigra | reverse complement strand
CGACGGTCCGTTCACGTGGGCTTGTGTTGGCAAACCCATTCTCGCGTGAATCGGACCGTCACTCGCTTGTCGACACGCGCAAGTTGATCTCAGAACCGTAACGAAACGCTTCGCTGAATAACCCTCCATGGCGGTCTGCTACTGGCACAAGGTCAGCAAGGCGGAATGAGTTGGCCCGGATGCTCGGGCCAACTATCCACTTTCCCGGGTTCGAGGCCATAAGCTTTGCCTTGGAACTGTCCAACCATGGGCGATATGCGAATGGCACCGCTACGCGCGCCGATGGCTCAGTGGTAGTGAGATGCCCTATCTATCTCGCCGTACGCGTCTTCATTGAGGCATTCGAGCCTGTCACTCTGCCACTGTACAAGCAATCGGTGAAGGCTCGGTTCGACGGTCAGTCGGAGTGGACCGATCTCAAGATTGACTGGTCTGCGCCTCCCGATGCCGCTTCCTCAATACGGGTGGCGGCAGGTGCTGTCCAGCTCATAGAGCCCTGCGAAACGACCCTCAAGGCGTCCGCACAGACACTGCTTTCGGAGCAGGAGTGGCAACAGGTCGGCAGCATACCGCTGGCGTTTGGACTAGTTGACTTCTCGATAGCAGGGTCGCAGAAGCGAACGGAACTCCAGCGGGTGATGCGTCGCTCCGAACGGGACCTGCCCACCGCTGCGCCGACGTACAGATGGTCATGGTCAATCGATGACGAGATGTCGTGAACGCGTTGCCGGGACGAGTACCCGAACGTCCGGGGTCGAGTGAACAACTGAGCCGGTATCAGCGGCGCGGCAGATCTTCTGCACGTCAAGGCCGCTCGTGGTGACGTCACGATCACGGCGTGTCGAGTCTCTCGTATGACGCAAACAGGGTTCATCTGTGCAAGTACCTTCGACCTCGTTCCGCCGAGGTGGTCGGTATCGAGTGGAAGGACGGGTAGGACGA
>NZ_JAHKRK010000516.1 GCF_019396355.1 Pseudonocardia nigra | reverse complement strand
CGCGGGAGGTGGTCTCGGACAGCCCGACCAGCACCCCGTTGCGGAACCGGGTGATCAGCGGCTCGCGGGTGTCGGGGTCGATGGTGTCGTGGCCGCGCTCGCGGGCGAGGTTGGCCTGGTGGATCAGCCCGCGCAGCGCCTCGCCGATCTGGACCGGCCAGTGCGCGTCGGGGTAGACCTGCGCAGCGCCATCAAGATCGCGCAGCAGATGCGCGCAGCACAGCTGGTGGGTCAGCGTCCCGAGCGCGGCGCTGTCGTAGTTCTGGTAGCGGTCGTGCACGATCACCGACCCGGACTGGCCCAGCTCGGTGAGCACGAACGCCTTGAACGTCTCCAACGACCGGTCCCCGAGCAGGTAGTGGGTGTAGAGCTCGGTAGCCGCCACCAGCAGGTAGCGCTCGGCCTTCTTCTTGCCCACCTTCGGTGTGGCCGGCCCGACCTTGAGCGGGGTCTCATCGCAGCACACCACGTAGGCCAGGGTGATCAGCGTCCGGATCCGATCATGAACCTGGGCCAGCAGCCCGGCGGTGCGGGCCAGCATGCCGTGCACGAACCCGACCGACGGGGCCGCCCCGGTCAGCGACTCCACCAGCGCCGCCACCCGGTGCGCGGGCAGGAAGTGCACCACCATCAGATACACGACGAAGGCCTGCAGATTCGGGCCGTACCCGACCGGGCCGGGCCGGGCTCCCTCCGGCCGCGCCGCGGTATGCACCGTGCCGCAGCCGCACTCGACTTGGTGCTGGTCATACTGGATGACCGTCGCGCTGACCTGCGGGATCTCGTGCTGCTGGTAGCGGTCGACCACGCCGAGATCACGGGCGCCGGCCAGGTCATCACCGCACTCGCAGCGGCCCTGCGGGAACCGGTCTTGCCGATCGTCGGGGGTGTCGGTCCAGGCCAGATGCGACCCGGGTGCCCCACGCTGTTTGCCCCGATCCCG
>NZ_JAHKRK010000515.1 GCF_019396355.1 Pseudonocardia nigra | reverse complement strand
CTCCACCTACCGGAGCTCCGTTGCCCACCCGCCGTGACACGCCGACGATCATCAATCCGTCCGCGAATGATCAACCCTGCGCGGCGAACGCCTCCTCACCCGCCATGTCGATCTTGAAACGACCGTGCCCCGCACCCGGTCCCACGCAACCACGAGAAAGAACGGGTCATAGACGAGGTTGTGAAGATCATCGAAGCACCGACCGGGATCGGTCTTCGCCCAATGGTGCAGCTTCCTCTGCATCGCGAGTACCCGGACTTCGGCCTCGTCGAGGTCGGGCCACGGATCGCCGATATTCACCAGCGCACTCCTCGTCCTGCATCCCTGCTGCGAACACGCTGGACCCCTTCGCCATGTGACCGGCTTTCCCGGCCTCGGACTACTACGGGCCCTCCGCCCCACCCCGACGGCATCGGCCGACGACGCGCCTTCCACCACACCGCAGGCGACGGTGCGGGTCGGGGACCGCCGGGATGATTCCCACGTTCACTGCTGATCCGATCGACGGGGTCGGCGCCCAGCTATGCCCCTGCAACATCGCCACGGCTACGCCGCAGACCTTCACCATGGCCTCCCGACCGGCGACATCACCCAGCCCGGGAGTTCCCCGCACGACAACATCAACGACCACGTCTCCGTCGTCGTGCGGGTGTGCGCTGCTGGCCAGCCCAGATCCGCCAGGTTCGAGCTGGTGGGTAGCTCGAGGGGCGTTCAGCCGCTGGTTTCTCACGTACGCCTTTCCGTCTCGCTTGCCGAGCCCGAACCATCTGGCAGTACTGGCCCGTCTCGTCGTTGTCGGGGCCGCTTCCACCCTCCCCGGCGTAAGCATTCAGCCCGATCTTGAGCGTGACCTCGTGTCGGGGTCAGTGTGATCTTGGCGGCAGTGGCGTGTCGATCACGAATGATCGGCTGGTCTGCGGTGTGATCTTGGGGTGTCCGAGCCGG
>NZ_JAHKRK010000514.1 GCF_019396355.1 Pseudonocardia nigra | reverse complement strand
TCGAAGTTCAAGGCAGCACCTGGAGAACGAGCGAGCCACCGCGAAGACCAACGACGACCAGGAAGGACCGCTACGGCCAGGTCGCAGGCAAAATCCGGTCGGGTGAACAAGTGCCAGCTCCAGATGCCTGGCAGGTGCTGGTGCACACCGAGGACCCGCTCGGGCCGTGGTCGGACCCGGTGCGGCTGCCCGACGTCCGCGGCATCGACCCGGACCTGGCCTGGGACGAGTACGGCACCTGCCACCTCACCTACGCCGGCTTCGCGGCGAACGGGCCGGCCGGGATCGTGCAGCAGACCATCGACCCGGGCTCGGGCCGGGTGCTCACCGCGCGGCGCCCGCTGTGGCAGGGCACCGGCGGCAAGTTCCCGGAGGGGCCGCACCTGTACCGCGTCGGCGACCTCTGGTACCTGCTCCTCGCCGAGGGCGGCACCGAGCGCGGGCACGCGGTGACGATCGCGCGCGGGCCGTCGCCGTCCGGACCGTTCGAGCCGTGCCCCGGGAACCCGCTGCTGACCGCGCGCGGCAGCGCCGAACCGGTGCAGAGCACCGGCCACGCCGACCTGGTGCAGCGGGCCGACGGCACCTGGGCGATGGTCGTCCACGGGGTGCGGCCACGGGGTACGAGCCCGGAGTGGCACGTGCTCGGCCGGGAGACCTTCGCCGTCGAGGTCGAGTGGGAGGACGGGTGGCCGCGGCCAACGGATGCCCTCGCCCCCGACGCGGGCGCGACCCTCGTCGAGGAGCTGGCCGGTCCAGCGCTGCCGGTCGCATGGGTCGCGCCCCGCCGGTTCCCAGCTGAGGTCCTGGTGCGGGAGGACACCGGCTGGCGGCTGACCGCCCGCGCGGCCGACCCGGCGGCGGAGGACCTCGCCTTCGTCGGCAGGCGGCAGGAGCACCTGGTCGCCCGCGCCCGGGCCACTGTGGCGGCGGGGGACGGGGTGGGCGG
>NZ_JAHKRK010000513.1 GCF_019396355.1 Pseudonocardia nigra | reverse complement strand
ACGATCACCTTCACCCCCGCCTGCTGGAGGGCGTCGAGGATGCCGTGTTCGCGGGCGGCTCCCATGTCGTGGCGGGCTCCCGGTAGCGCGGGTGAAGCCCAGATCAACCGGCCGGCGGGATCGGCGATGACCTGCACGTTCACCCCGTGGCACTTGTGCTTGCCGCTGTAGTAGGGCCTGTCGCGGCCAAAACCCATGCCGACCCGGTCGATCCGCAGCAAGGTGCCGTCGAGGATCACGAACGCCTTCCGCATCGCGACAGCGACTGCCTCAGCAAGCGACGGGGCCAACGCGGCGAGGACCTCGAGGGCTTCGTGGATTTAGCGGAACACCGTCGTGGTGCCGATGCCGAACCCGACCGCGAGGTCGGTGTAGGTCTCGCCCTTGCGTAGATGAGCCACCACGAGCAGCGCCTGTTCACCCACGGACAGCCGCCGCCAACGGGTCCCCACCGAGGCACGGCGGTGGCGCAGCGCGTCGGACAGCGTGATGAGGGCGTGGTTGGACACGGACAACCCCGCAGGGTAGGAAGGCACCCGAAGCTCCTGGTTCGGCGAGTTGATCTAGTCAATCGCCCGTCTACCAGGAGCTTCACTCATCTCGGTGACGCCACGCCGGGACTGGCTGAGCCCGCCTCTCACCAGGTTGGAAAGAGCTCAGTGGCCGCGCCACGTCCCAACCACCCCTGCCAGCAAGATCACGAACTCCGGCTGGAGTACTAACCGGGGCTTCGCCCCAGCCCGACGAGGCGTGCCTTGTTCCCGTCGGGTTTCGGGGCTCCGGTCGGGCGGGGTGAGACCGTGACCGGCGGGCCGGTCCGGTGTATGAACCGCTCGGAGTGGTTGGTGGGCCTGCTGGCCGCCCGTCCAACCGGAGCCGAGCATGACGCTACCGCGGACCGTCGCCGATGTCCTGTCCGATCACGTGGTGTTCGAGGTGGAGTGCATTGACCGGATGTATCTCAACG